>WHST01000104.1 GCA_009379955.1 Streptosporangiales bacterium
GACGGTCCCCACGAGACAGCCGGCGACTACTACCCTTGGACAAGACATCCTCCTGATGAGTGGTTGGGACACCAAGCCCGTTTACCCCATCAGGGGGATGTCCTGATCTCCAACCATCCGTTCAGGTCTTTACTACGGCGATCCGGCCGACCTACCTCGTGTCGGCGACCAGGCGTACGGCGAGGGCGCCGAAGACGGCGGCGGAGGCGCGTTCGAGCCAGACGTGCACCCGGCGGTGGCGCCTGATCTGCTCCGACGCCAGGCCCGCGAGGAGCCCGGCGGTCGCGTCGACCGCCAGACCCACCACGATGAACAGGCCGCCGAGCACGAGCAGCTGGGTCGCGACCGGCCAGGCGCCGGCGCCGGTGGTGAGGAACTGCGGCACGAACGCGAGATAGAAGACGATGACCTTCGGGTTCGCGACGTTGGTGAGGACGGCCATCACGTAGGTGCGGCCGAGCGAACGCCGCGGCAGCACGTCCGCGGCGACCGGGGCGAGGAGCCTGCGCCTGCTGGCGAGCCAGGTGCTGACGGCCAGGTAGAGCAGGACGACCGCACCCGCCCAGCGGATCACCTGCAGCGCGGCCGGTGCCGCCGCGAGCAGCGCGGTGAGACCGAGTGCCGCGGCGACGGCGTGCACGGCCATGCCGGTCGACATGCCGACGGCCGAGAGGACTCCGGCACGGCGTCCGCCGACGACACCGTTGGAGATGATGAACATCATGTCCTGACCGGGCACGATGCTGAGCAACGCTCCGGCGACGACGAATCCGAGTACGAGATGAGAGTCCACCGGAACATTCTCCCGCACGCGCCGGTTGCCGCCGAGTGGGAACGAGAGGACGGTCCCCATGACCCTGACCGCCGAGCTGGCCTCACCGCTGCGTGAGCACGTCGACGCCCGGCTGCGAGACGACGTCATCGCCTGGCTCACGACGGTGCGTCCCAATGGTCAACCCGACACCGTCCCCGTGTGGTACCTCCTGCGTGACGACGACACCGTCGTCGTGTACAGCCGGCAGTCGAAGACGAAGCTGCGCAACCTCGCCGCCAACCCGAAGGTGAGCCTCGCCCTCGACGACACCGGTGACGGCGACGACGTCACCAGGTTGGAGGGCACCGCGGAGTACGTCGCGGACTACCCGCCGGCACACGAGCTGCCGGCGTTCGTCGACAAGTACGGGGAGCGGATCACCGCGATGTTCGGTACGCCCGAGCGATTCGCCGAGGCATTCTCCGCGGCGGTCGTCATCACCCCCACCCGGTTGCACGCCTTCGCCTGACCGTCATCTCCCGGCAGGTGCATCCCCGGTGTCGTCCACCTCACCCGAGACCGCACAGGGACGTCATGACACCGGACTTCCGCGACACTAGAATCGGCGGAATGTACAACCTCGTCCAGCTGAGGACGCTCCACAGCGTGCTGAGCACCGGCTCGTTCGCGGCCACCGCCAGGGAGCTGGGATACACGGCGGCGGCCGTGTCACAACAGATCGCGAGCCTGGAGCGGTCGATGGGGGTCGTCCTCTTCGAACGAGGTGCGCACCACGTACGGCCGACTCGCGTCGCGGAACTGATCGCCGACCGCTGTCGCACGATCGTCACCCTGCTCTCCCAGCTCGAGGACGAGGTCGCCGACCTGGCGGCGGGCACCAGCGGTCGGCTGCGTCTGGGCACGTTCCCGACGGCGAGCCCGAGCGTGATCCCGCGGTCCCTGACGCGGCTGCAGGTGGAGGCGCCCGGCGCACAGGTGCTGCTGCACGAGGGCAAGCCGGACCAGCTGCTCCCGTTGTTGCTCAATCACGAGCTCGACGTCGCGCTGGCGTACGAGTATGCGTTGTTGCCGCGCAGTTGGCCGCATGAGCTGCGTCAGGTCCTCCTCTTCGACGAGAAGCTGTTCCTGCTCGTACCCGCAGACCATGCCGTCGCGTCGGCCGAGTACGCACCCCTGTCAGCGCTGCGCGACGAGACCTGGATCGACAGCCGTGAGGGCATGCCTGGATCGATGGTCCTCGCGCGGCTCGCCGCCGACGCCGGCTTCGAGCCCAGGGTCGGGTTCAGGACGATGAACTACGAGGCCATCCACGGTCTCGTCGGAGCGGGACTCGGCCTTGCCGTGGTCGCCGGGCTCGCCCTTCGCCAGCACCACAACGTCGTCGCCCTCCCGATCAGGCACGCCGGTGCGACCCGCCGCGTCGTCGCGCTCAGCCACCGGGAGAACACCAACCCGCTGCTGCGGGCGATGCTCACCGCACTGAAGGAGAGCACGCGGCACCTCGACTCGTCGCGCCTCCCCACCGTCGACTTCGACGCAGCCGCGCGGCGGTCACACGCCTCGTAGCGCCTCGTCGAGCAGGCGCAGGCTCGTGCGGAGATCGTCGCCCGGCGCGGCGTCGAGACGACAGCAGACGACGTCGGCGCCGCTGCCGGCGCACGCGTTCCGCATCCGCTCGGCGATCTCGTCCGGCCGACCGGCGAAGCTCACGGCGTCGATCAGTCGGTCGACCTCGGCGTCTGACCACGACGCCGCGCCGAGCAGCTCGGTGCAGTCGACCGCGGTGAGGAAGGTCCGCGAGTAGGCGTTCCTGTGCAGCTTCTCCCTGGTGCGGGCGCGCGCGAACTCCCGTGCCCGCACCCCGTCCCCGGACACACAGACGTCGACCCGCCAGACGATCCGTACGGGCTCGAGCGCGTCCGGCCGATCGGCCGCGCCACGCGCGATTCGTTCGTGTGCCCAGGCGAGGCCCCATCGAGAAGGACCTCTGCTGGATCACGTACCCGAGGCCGCTCTCCGCGCCGGTGAACTCGCCGACGATCGCGCCGACGACGCCGAGCACCACCGCGACCTCGATGCCGGCGAAGATCGCCGGCATCGCGCCGGGGAACTTCACCCAGCGCAGCGTCTGCCACCTCGATGCACGCAGGCCGCGCATCATCTCCAGCTGCAGCGGGTCGGCGCTGCGCAGGCCCACACCCACGTTGATGAGCAACGGGAAGAACGCCATGATCGCGGTGATCACGACCTTCGACACGATCCCGTAACCGAACACCACGACGAGCACGGGCGCGAGGGCGACCTTCGGCACCGCGTTGAGCGCGACGATGTACGGCGTCAGCGTCACCTCGATCAGCCGGAACTCCGAGATGAGGACGCCGAGCACGAGACCGGTGATGCACCCGGCGATCCAGCCGAGCATGATCTCGCTCATCGTGGTGCCGATGTGCTCCCAGAACTGCGGCGAGACGTAGTCGGCGGCGAGCGCGCGCAGGACGGTGCCCGGGGTCGGGAGGACGTACGACCGGATCCCTAACGCGGGGATCAGGAGCTGCGCGGCGGCGAGCAGCGCCGCCAGGAGCCCGATGCGCAGCAGCATCTGCGCCGTCCGCCCCTCGGTCAGCGGGACGGCACGTCCCCTGCGACGTTTCACCGTGGCCGCCTGCGGCGGCTTCTCACGCTGTTCCGGCGGAGTCATCAACCCTCCCGATGGCCTGTCGCAGCTGGGCGGACCACTCGGCGAAGACCGGCAGCTCGTACGTCTCGGCGTCCCGTGGCCTCGGCAGGTCGATGTCGACGAGCAGCGCGAGCCGGCCGGGGCGGGCGGTCATGACGGCGACGCGGTCGCTCAGGAAGACCGCCTCCTGGATGCTGTGCGTGATGAAGACGACCGTGGTGCCGACCTCCTGCCAGATGCGCAGGAGCTCGGCTCCCATCTGCTCCCGCGTGATCGCGTCGAGCGCGCCGAACGGCTCATCCATGAGGAGGACGCGCGGCTCGCGGATCAGTGCACGGCAGATGGCCACGCGTTGCTGCATGCCACCCGAGAGCTCGCTCGGCCGGCGGTCGAAGAAGCCGTCGAGGCCGGCGACCGTCAGCAGCTCCTTCGCCCTGTCGACATGCTCCTGCCGCACGCGGATCCTGGCGACCTGGAGCGGGAGCAGGACGTTGTCGAGCACCGTACGCCACGGCAGCAGTACGGGTGCCTGGTAGACGATGCCGACGTCGTCACGTGGCTCCTCGACCGGTACGCCGTCGACCGTGACCGATCCGATCGACGGCGGGATGAGACCGGCGATGATCCGCAGCAGCGTGCTCTTGCCGCAACCGCTCGGCCCGATGAGCGAGAGGAACTCCCCGGCTCTGATGGACATGTCGATGCCCTGCAACGCCTCGACCGAGGCCTTCTGACGTACGAAGGTCTTGCCGACGCCGGACACCTCGATGAGGGTCGCGTCACCGTGTCCACTCGTCGCGTCGACCACACCGGACGCGGAGCCCACGGACACGGCCTCGTCACTTCCGTTCACGCGCCTCCTCGAGGTCCGTGTCGACCTTCGCCTTGTCCGGCTGGACCTTGTCGAGTAGCTCGTTCGTGTATATCGAGGAGACCACGACCGGTTTGTCGTAGAGGCCGAGCTGCTGGTAGCTCTTCGCCAGGCCGTCCATCTCGTCGACCGGCAGCCATCCCCACTTGTCGTCGCCCTCGGGGTGGGTGACGAAACCCGTCACCGAGCGCGACTTGATGATGTTGATGTTCTGGCTCTCCGAGAGCGTGCCGACGTCTCCGCCCCAGTCCTTGAAGGACGCCAGGGCCGCCGCCGGGTTCTTGGTAACGAAGAGCTCGGCCGACTGGATCCCCTTGCACACGGCGGCCACCGCGTCGGGGCGCTTCTTCAGGAAGTCGTTCTTGGCGACGACGACGTTCCACTGCCACTTCGTCGCCCCGTCGAAGTCGAGGGTGCGCAGCTTCGCACCGAGGTTCTGGAACGTCCCGATGCTGACGTCGATCGCGCTCAGGGCGTCGAGTTGCCCCTTCTTCAGGGCGTCGAGCTGCGCCTGCGGTGAGCCGATCGTCACGAACTTGACGTCCTTCTCCGTGAGCCCGACGCTCTTGAGCGCAAGGACCGCGTTGTAGTACGTGCCGGTGCCGAGGCTCGTCATCCCGATCCGCTTGCCCTTGAGGTCCTTGACCGAGCGGATGTCGGACGAGTCGGAGACGAGCAGCTGGTAGATGTTCGCCGCCACGTAGCTGCACACGGCGGTGACGCTCTTCACGCCCTTGGCCGCGGCGGCCGCCAGCGCCAGCGTGTCGGCCTGACCCATGTCCGCGGTGCCGGACGCGATGCTCTGCACCGTCGCCGCCGTGCCGTCGGACGTCAGGTACTTGACCTCGGACTTGCCGTAGTACCCGTTCTCGGCCGCCACCGCGAGCTGGGTGTGGCCGAGGTTGATGACGCGGTTCGCCACCATGAAGCGCACCGGCGCGCTGGTCGAGTCGCTGTCGGAACAGCCCACGAGCGCGGTCCCCGCTACCGCGAGTGCGACGCCAAGCATCGCGAATCGCCTTCTGCTGAACATGAGGGAGATCATGCACGACGGTCGATGCCCAACGACAGGGATAGCAGCACGGTGGATCGTTGTCATCAGCACAAGCCGCCATAGTGCTGGCCTCCCACGCCCGGCTCGCCGGCCCAGCCGGGCTCGCTAGGCGGCGGCGGACTCGAGGGGGCGGTAGCCGGCGCACATCACGTGCATCGTCGCGATCCGTCCCGCGTCGTCGACGTCGTAGTACGCGCGCTGCTCAACGGTGTGGATGCCGTCGCCGTTGCGCACACGGAACCGGTAGTCGACGCGCCGGCGGTCGACGACGCTGCCGACGTCGACATGCTCGACGTGCTCGATGACATCGGTCGGCGCGAACCAGCGGTAGAGCACCTCGTGCACCACCTGATCCGGCGAGCCGGCCTCCCAGAAGCGCCGAGGCGTCAGGCCGCGGAAGTACACGTCGTCGGCGAAGAGACCCCTGAGAGTCTCGGTGTCCTTGGCGGCCAGCGCGGCGACGTAGCGTGCCCCGAGATCGGTGACGGTGACCACCTCCCAGCTGAGCATGCATGCCGGCTCCGCATCCCGCGATGGAGTCCGTCGAATGCCTCGGCCGGTCACGGCCGCTGACCCGGCGTGAGCACTGTCGAGGCGACGACGGCGCCCATGGTGATACAGCGTCTTGTTCTATGCTGACCGGATGAGTGCCGACACCCCACCCGCCGTCCGCGAAGCCGCGGGCATCGAGCTGGTCGGATATCACGACCTCGGTGCCAATCCCGCGTTCAAGCTCGCGATGCAGCGGGTCGACGGCCGGTACTACCTCTATCTCAGCCATTTCTGGCGCTCGGGCTGGAGCGTTGTCGACGTGACCGACCCCACGGCGCCGGTGCTCGTGCGCACGGTCGACGGCCCACCGAATACGTGGACGCTCCAGGTACAGGTCGCAGACGGCCTGATGGTCAACGCGCTCGAGCGCGCCACGCCCGGATGGGGTTACGACCCGGCCCTCACCGAGAAGGTAGGGGTGCTCGTCTGGGACGTGAAGACCGATCCGACCGACCCGAAACTGCTCGCGCACCACGACACCACGGGGCGCGGCACCCACCGCAACTACTACGCGGGCGGCCGGTACGCGTATCTGGCGACCGAGCCGGAGGGCTTCAAGGGCAACATCCTGTCGATCGTCGACCTGGCCGATCCGTCGGCGCCGGCCGAGGTCGGCCGGTGGTGGTGGCCGGGACAACACGTGGCCGGCGGCGAGGAGCCAGAGCACACGCACTACCTGCACGGGCCCGCCTACGTCGTGGGCGACCTCGCCTACCTCAGCTACGGCAGGATCGGACTCGTCGTACTCGACATCTCCGACAAGACGGCGCCGACGCTCGTCTCACGACTCTCGTTCGGCGACCTCGGGAGCCCGCTCGGCGTGCACTCGGCGATCCCCTACGGCGACGTCGTCGTCGTGAACAGCGAGGCACTTGCCGAGGGCGACAAGGAGGGCCTTCCCTTCACCGTCGCCGTCGACGTGGCCGACCCCGCGGCGCCGCGGATCATCGGCTGGTTCCCGACGCCCTACCCGAGTGCTGGGACGGGCCTCGAGACCTACCAGGAGAAGGGTGCTCGCCACGGCCCGCACAACCAGCACCAGTGGCAATACCAGGACTGCCTGCTGCACGACGACTCGCGCGTGTACCTCACGCATTTCAACGGCGGTCTCCGCGTCTACGACATCTCCACGCCGTTGAAGCCCCGGGAGATCGCCTACTACGTACCCGAAGATCCGAAGGAGCGGCGCGGCGTCAAGCCCGTCGAGGCTCTCGTGACGCAGTTCGAGGACGTGCTCGTCGACGATCGCGGCACCATCTACTGCACCGACAAGAACCACGGCCTGTTCGTGCTGCGGCTCACCGACGAGGCCGGCTCAGGACACTAGCCCGCCGCGACGCGGGCCGAGGCGACGACCGGGGTCGAGACCGAGCCGACACGCTCGATCTCGACCGTGACCACGTCCCCCGGCGCGAGCAGGCGTGGCGGGTTTCGCACGTAACCCACACCGGAGGGCGTTCCCGTGGCGATCAGATCGCCCGGGTGCAGGGTCATCCCCTGGCTGAGGAACGACAGGAGACGAGGAATCGAGAAGATCATCGCGGCGGTCGAGTCCGACTGGACGACCTCGCCGTTGACCCGCGACTCGATCCGCAGGCCTCCGTCGATCGAACCGAGTTCTGCGCACGTGACGATCGCGCCGAGCGGACCCGAGCCGTCGGCGTTCTTGCCGAGTGTCCACTGCGTCGTGAGCTTCTGCGAGCGGCGCGCCGTGAGGTCGTTGAACGGGGCGTAGCCGTAGATCGCCCCGTCGGCGTCCCCCTCGTCGACCTGGTAGAGGTGGCGGCCGACGACCGCGACGAGCTCGGCCTCCCAGTCGAGGCCCTGCTCGCCGGGCGGGACCACCACAGGGACGCCGTCCGTCGAGAGCGACGCGGTCCAGCGGGCGAAGACCGTCGGGTACTCGGGCGGCGCCCAGCTTCCCTCTGCCGCATGCTCGGTGTAGTTGAGTCCGATGCAGATCACCCGTGCCGACGGGCGTACCGGCGGCACGACCTCGACGTCGGCGAGCGCGACCGGCTCGCCGCTGCCGGCGTCCTCACCCCAGCGGATCGGGTCGCTCCAGAACGTCTCGGCGGGCGCGATCGGCTGCGCGCCCTCGCCGTCGACGAGCCGCGCCACCATCACGGTCTCGCCCTGCCGGTATCCGATCAGTCGCACGCTCGGGCGTCCTGTTCTCTCGCGGGACGGGGTCAGTCGGCGGTCGCGCGCGCGAACACCGACTCGAAGGCGACACGACCGGCGTCGAGCACCTCGGCGGCCGGTCGCTGCCACATCGAGTCGGGTACGGGTTCGCCGAACGTGCCGTCGTCGGAGAAGATCTCGAGCTCGTACCACCCGCGGTAGCCCGCCCGATGCGCGGTACGGATGACGCCTTCGACGTCGAAGATCCCCTCGCCGGGCAGGGCCCGGTCGAAACGGCCCGCGGAGTCGGGCGCCTTGTCGCAGACCTGGATGCCGACGATGGCGTCGATGTAGGTCGCGATGTTCTCGAGCGGCTCGTCCGCGATGTGCCAGTTGTCGAGCAGCACGCCGATGTTGTCGGCGCCGACGTCGGTGATCAGGTCGACGGCCTGCGGAATGCTCTGCACCAGGCTGCCGGCCGCACCTGGGCTGATCACCTCGACGGCCAGCTGCACACCGACGTCCGACGCCACCGCACTCACCTCCTTGAACGCCGCCACGACACGCCGCCGCGACTCCGCGTCGTCGTCGTTCTGCGGAGCACCGGCGAGGAGGCAGACGGCCTGCGGCTCGTAGACCGCGAACCGCCTGACCGACTCGAGCAGGATGGCGAGCCGGGCGTCCGGGTCCTTCGGATGCGCGAAGTGGGCGTTCCCGGTGAAGATGCCGGGCGTCAGCGGAAAGCAGAACGTCGCCGTGAGGCCCGCGTCCGCGAGCTGCGCGGCCCGTTCGGCGTCGCGGTCGCCCTCGAGTTTGAACTCCCAGAGACCGATGCCCTCGACGCCCGCCGCCGGGTAGCTCCTCAGCTCGTCGACGAACGGGGAGTGATAGGTGGTGCCGTCGCTCACGGCGAACTTGGCGGTCTCGCTCATTCCGGATGCCCTACTCGTTGACCTGGACGAGGATCTTGGTCTCGTCGCTGGGCTTCGCGAGCACCTCGAAGCCCCTCGTGACGATCTCGTCGAGGGGGATCTTCGAGGTGACCGCCTTCTCGATCGGCAGCACTCCTGCGCGCACCATGAGCACGGTCTTCTCCCAGAGCGTCCGCGAGTAGCCGACGGTGCCGACGAGCGTGAGGTCGTCGCGGGTCATCCGGCGCACGTCGAACGGCGTGGCGCCCGGATGCACCGACGGCACGCCGATCGTCCCGCCGGGCCGTACGGACGCGACACACGCCTCGAGCGCCGCCGGCTTGCCCGCGCAGTCCATGGCGACGTGCACCCCGAGTCCGTCGGTGCGGTCGCGGAGGTACCCCGGGATGTCGTCCTTCGTGGGGACGACGTCTCCGCCGAGCGAGCCGACGAACGCGGCCCGCTCCGGGTTGAGCTCGAAGACGTGCACCGCCGAGGCGCCCGCTGCCTTCGCCGCCATCATCGTGAGGACGCCGATCGCGCCCGCGCCGGCGACGAACACCGTGTCACCCGGCCCGATGCCCGCCCGCGCCGCCGCGTTCACGGCGACGGCGGCAGGTTCGATGACCGCGCCGGCGACAGCGGAGATCCCGGCGAGAGGCGTGAGCTGGTACGACCGCACGAGGACGCGCTCGCCGAACCCTCCCCAGCGGTCGCTGAGGCCGGTCCACGCCTTCATCGCACACCGCTGGTGCTCGCCCTGGCGACACGCCAGGCAGCGCCCGCAGTGGATGAGCGGCATGACGGCGACCTCGTCCCCGACCGCGACACCCTCGACTCGCGGCCCGAGCGCAACGACCCGCGCGGAGAACTCGTGGCCGAGGATGAGCGGGAGGCCGGCGCCGGTGAGTGGATGTGGCTTCCGGGCGATGCTGCCGCCGTGCCCCGTGAACTCCTTCACGTCCGTCCCGCACAGGCCGCTCCACAGTGGCGCCACGATCGCCTCGTCAGGTCCCGGCTCAGTCGGTTCCGGCACCTCGTCGATCCGGACGTCCCCTTCGCCGTACAGCCGGACGGCCCTCATCGAAGGTCCTCCCTCATCGCCCTTGACATAGCGAAAACTATATATATATTTTTCTCATCGTCAAGGGAGCGAAGATGCCGCAGAACACCTCGGGCCGACCGAAGGTCGTCACGCTCGCAGGCCGTGCCGAGCAGGTTCTCCGGGAGATGATCTTCGCCGGCGAGCTCGCCCCCGGGGTGCGGGTGTCGGCCGACGATGCCGCCGAGAAGCTCGGGATGAGCCCCATCCCCGTACGCGAGGCCCTGCGCAGTCTCGCCTCCCGCGGTCTGGTCGACGCGATCCCCCAGCGCGGATTCCGCGTCCGGCCCGCCGACCGCGACGACTTCGCCGAGACGTACCAGCTGCGCACGCTCCTCGACCCGTTCGCCACTCGGCTCGCGGTGCCGCGCATGGACGCCACCGCGATCGCGGCCATGGACCAGGCGCTCGCGGCTCTCGAGCACACGATGCTGACGGACGACGTCGCGTCGTACGACCGCGACCACCACGCCTTCCACTTCTCGATCTACGACCACGGCGGCTCCCGATGGCTGCTGCACGTCCAGGGGATCCTCTGGGAGAACAGCCAGCGCTACCAGCGGCTCTCGGCGGGCATCCGCGGATCGGCGGAGCAGCGGGTCGCCGAGCACCGGGCGATCGCCGACGCGTGCCGGGTCGGCGACGCCGACGCCGCCGCCACGCTGGTCTACGAGCACCTCGACCGCACCCGGGTGGTCGTCTTCGCCGCGCTCGACGCCGAGCAGGAGGCCGCGCCCGGGCTGACAGCCGAGGAGGGTCGATGACGCAGCGGACGAGCCGCTCCGTGTGGTTCACGGGGCCACGGACGATCGAGCTGCGGGAGGCCCAGGTCCGTCCTCCCGGCGACGACGAGGTCCTCGTCCACGCGACGAGGTCGCTCATCAGCGCCGGCACCGAGATGCTCGTCTACCGGGGCGACACGACGCCCGGCGACCGGATGCCCCCGACGTCGGAGGGGCAGTTCCCGTTCCCGACCAAGTACGGCTACCAGACCGTGGGCCGCGTGCTCGAGGCCGGCCCCGCGTCCGGCTACTCGGCCGGCGACCGCGTGTTCGCCCGGCACCCGCACCAGGATCTCTTCACCATCCAGGCGCTTTCGACACTCGTGACCCGCGTACCCGACGGTCTCGACGACGACGCCGCCACGTTCCTCAACCTCACCCGCGTCGCCCTCACCGGCGTGCTCGACGTGCCCGTCAAGGTCGGCGAGGTCGCCGTCGTGTTCGGCCAGGGGATCGTCGGCCTGCTGTGCGCGCGCATCGCCGGGCTCAACGCGGGCACGACGATCGTCGTCGACCCGTACGAGAAGCGCCGCAAGCTCGCGCTCGCCTACGGGGCGGACGCGGCGGTCGAGCCGCAGGACGTCGGGGACGTCGTCGCCGAGCTCTCCCACGGGCGCGGCGCCGACGTCGTCTACGAGGCGAGCGGCGCGCCACCCGCCCTGCAGGCCGCGATCGAGATCGCCGCCGACCACGGGGAGATCGTCGCGATCTCGCTCTACGGCAAGCAGGACGTACCGCTCCGGCTCGCCCCCGAGTTCCACTTCCGCCGGCTGCGGATCACGAGCTCGCAGGCGACGGACCAGAACCGTTGGGACTGGGTGCGCCGGACGGAGGCGTCGTTCGACCTGCTCCAGCGACTCGGGGTTGCCGAGATGGTCGATCGGACGGTGCCGTTCCACGACGCCGCGCGGGCGTACGACCTCGTCGACCATGACCCCGCGAACGTGCTCGGTGTGGTGCTCGACTACGACGCCTGATGGTCGCCCTCGACCACGACGAGGGCCCACTCCGCTCCAGACGACCCGAGGGAGACACGAATCGAATGAACGGCCGCCTCGACGGCAAGGTCGCCGTCGTCACAGGCAGCGGCGGTGACATCGCGCGCGCGATCGCCCTGCGCTTCGCCGCGGAGGGCGCCGCGGTCGTCGGCACCGACATCGACGACGGGCTCGCCGACGGGACCGCGGCCGCGGTTCGCGCCGCGGGAGGGCGGATGGAGTCCTTGCATCCGCTCGATCTCGCCGACGAGGACAACGCCGAGCGGCTCGCCGCCTTCGCCCAGCAGGCCTACGGACGGATCGACGTCGTCTGCAACAACGCGAAGGCCGCCCGTTCGGGCTCCGGCGAGACCACGTCGCCCGACGACTGGCGGTTCACGATCGACCGCAACCTCACGATGCCCTGGCTCGTCACGCGCGCGTGCATCCCCGCCCTGCGCCGGTCGCGGGGATCGGTGCTGTTCATCGCCTCCGTCTCTGGCGCGAGCCTGGGGACGGGGTACCCGGGCAACGTCTCCAACCTCACCGCCTACGCGACGGCGAAGGCGGGAGTGCTCCGCCTCGCGGTCGCGCTCGCGAACGAGGTCGGCCCCGACGGCATCCGGGTCAACACGCTCTCGCCGGGCGTCACCGCGACCCGGTCGACGCTTCGCACCTACGGCACCCCGGGCACGGCCCGCCACGACCTGGTCAGCCGAGTGGCGCTGCTCCCCCAGAAGGTCGGACGGCCGGAGGACATCGCGAACGCCGCGCTGTTCCTCGCGTCCGACGAGGCGTCGTGGATCACCGGATCCGACCTGCGCGTCGACGGCGGGTGGCACGCGTCCGGCGGCGCGGGACCGGCGACGGCCGAGGACATCGCCACCATCAGCGCTCCGTCCTGACGCGGCGCGACACCCGGAACGACTCACGGGCACCGGCAACGGGGATCGATCAAAGGAGAAAGGTCCATGTCAGAACTGCAACGAACCTCGACCGGCGTTACGCCGGCCGCGCTCCGACGAGTCGTCGTCGGCGCGATCGTCGGGGGCACCATCGAGTGGTTCGACTACTTCATCTACGCCAGCGCGTCCGCTCTCATCTTCAGCACTCTGTTCTTCGCCGGCTCGAGCCCACTCGTGGGTACCCTCGCGTCGTTCGGCACGTTCGCCGTCGGTCAGTTCATGCGGCCCTTCGGTGCGATCCTCCTGGGCAATCTCGGTGACAAGATCGGCCGCAAGCCCATCCTGGTGGTGACGTTCATGCTCATGGGCGGCTCGACGTTCATCATCGGCCTGCTGCCGACGTACGCCACGGTCGGCGCGCTCGCGCCGGTGCTCCTCATCGTGTTCCGTTGCCTCCAGGGGTTCGGCGCCGGTGCGGAGTACGCGGGCGCCTCCATCATGATGCTCGAGTACGCGCCGCACAATCGCCGCGGCCTCTTCAGCTCGGTGGGGTCGATCGGCAGCGCGAGTGGCCTCATGCTCGGCACGCTCGTCTTCGCGCTGCTGCAGCTGCTCCCGAACGAGCAGCTGCTCTCGTGGGGCTGGCGCATCCCGTTCGTCGTGAGCGCCGTCCTCGTCCTCGTCGGCCTCTGGGTTCGTTCCCGCGTGGGCGAGTCGCCGATGTTCGAGAAGGTCGTCGAGGAGAAGAAGGTGCAGCGCCTGCCGCTGAAGACGTTGGTGGTGCGGGAGTGGCGATCGCTCCTGCTGATCTTCGGGCTCGCCTCGGGCCTGCAGATGGGTACCTACATCTTCTTGACCTACATCATCTCGTACCTCACCACCCAGGCCGGATTCGCGCCGGCCACGGGCACGTACCTCGTCTTCTTCGCCGGCTTCGCCGCGGTCATCGTCACTCCGCTCTTCGGCCGCCTCTCCGACTCGATCGGCCGCAAGAAGGTGTTCGGCGGAGCGGCGCTGCTCGCCGCGGTCCTGGTCTTCCCCTACTTCTGGCTGATCAACACCGGGAGCGTCGTGGGCGCGGGCATCGCCGTCGTCGTCCTCGGCGGCGTCGTCATCCAGGCGATGGCCGGAGTGCAGGGCTCGCTGTTCGGCGAGGTGTTCTCGACCAAGCTGCGCTACAGCGGCTTCGCCGTCGGCCGCGAGGTCTCCGCCGCGATCTTCGGCGGGCTCTCCCCGCTCATCGCGACGGCGCTCGTGGCCGCGAGCGGAGGAGCCACGTGGACGCTCAGCATCTACCTCATCGCGGTGCTGCTCTTCACCTTCGTGTTCACGCTCCTGGTTCCCGAGACGTACAAGCAGAAGCTCAAGCTCTGACGGCGACACGGGAAGCCAGGACCGCTAGTTCGCGTGCGGGTCCGATGCGTTCAACGTAGCGACGACCTGGTCGTAGTCGCCACGGGCCTCGCCGTAGCGCAGGAACTTCACGCGTTCAACCTGGATCTCCTTCGCGTCCGGCTGTGCTTCGGCCAGGGCGACCACCTCGGCGATGAACTCGTCCAATGGCATCGCGAACTCGCTGGTCTCTTGACCGGGCAGCAGCGAGGTGCGCACGGCCGGAGGCACGAGCTCGACGATCCTCACGCTCGTGTCCGCCAACTGCACCCGGATGCTCTCACTGAGCATGTGGATCGCGGCCTTGGTCGCGTTGTAGGTCGGCGTGACCTTGAGCGGAGCGAAGCCCAGACCCGAGGACACAGTGACAATGGTCGCGTCCGGGCGCCCTTGCAGATGCTCGATGAATGCGCCGATCAAACGGATCGGGCCGAGCAGGTTGGTCGTGACGGTCGACTCGGCCGACGCCAGGAAGCCCTCGGGCGAATGCCAGTCCTCGACGCGCATGATGCCGGCCATCGCGATGAGGACGTTGAGGGTCGGATGCTTCGCGAGAACCTCGGCGGCGGCGGTGGCGATACTCGCCGCATCCATGGTGTCGATCCGCACGGTGTCGATGCCTGGATGCTCGTTCGCGATCTGCTCGAGCAGCTCGGTGCGGCGGCCACCGACGATGACGATGTTCCCCTTGGCTCGAAGTTCGAGAGCGAGAGCGAGGCCGATGCCACTGGTCGCTCCGGGGATGAAGATGGTGTTGCCTGTGATTCTCATGCTCGAAGTCTCGCCGTCACCACGTGATCGCGGGAGCGGAGCCGTTATCGGGGGATCCGCGGTCCCCTGCTGCGGACGGCTTCGCGGCGGACAATGGGTGCATGGACCGCACCGCACTCGCCGATTTCCTCCGCCGCCGCCGGGCGACCCTTCAACCCTCCGACGTCGGACTGCCGGCCGGCGCACGTCGCCGCGCTCCCGGCCTCCGCCGCGAGGAGGCGGCCCAGCTCGCCGCCATGTCGGTTGACTACTACACCCGGCTGGAGCAGCGACGCGGACCGCAACCGAGCGAGCAGATGCTCGCTTCACTCGCCCGGGCATTGCGGCTGACCGACGACGAGCGCGACTACCTGTACCGCATGGCCGGACACAACGCGCCCGAACGAGTCGCCGCCTCCACCCACATCGCCCCACCACTGCAGCGCGTGCTCGACCGCCTCGAAGACACCCCGGCCCTCGTGCTGTCGAACCTGGGCGAGACCCTGGTGCAGAACCGTCTCTCCGCCGCCCTGCTCGGCGACCGCTCCAGCTTCACGGGTCTGGACCGTAGCGAGTTCTACCGCTGGTTCGTCTCTCCCGAGATCGAGCGCGTGCGCTACCCCGAGAACGACCGCGACCGGCAGAGTCGCGCCCAGGTGGCATCGCTTCGCGCCGCCTACGGAGCGATGGGCTCCCAGTCGCGCGCGGGCGTCCTCGTGCGCGCGCTGCAGAAGGCGAGCCCCGAGTTCGCCGAGCTGTGGGACCGTCACGAGGTGGCCACACGCTTCGAGGATCACAAGACGCTCATCCACCCTGAGCTCGGGCCCATCGAGCTGGACTGCCAGGTCCTGTTCACCGAGGACCAGACCCAATGCCTACTCGTCCTCACGGCTGCACCGCGCTCGGAGGCTGCGGAGAAGCTGGCGCTGCTCCGAGTGCTCGGCACGCAGGCGTTCGCCTGATGTCATCAACGGATCACCCTGAATCGCAGGTGAGTGGCGTTCGGAGAGTCGATCGCCTTGGTGCACTCGAGCTGGAACTGGCCGCCCAGATGCTCGAACAGCCGGGTGCCGCTGTCGAGCAGGACCGGGGCGAGACTGACCTGGATCTCGTCCAGCAGACCGGCGGCAAGGCACTGCTGAGCGGCGCTGGCGCCGTGCACGCCGACCACCTTGTCCCCCGCCGCCGCCTTCGCCTGTTCCACCGCGTGGTGGATGCCGTCGGTGACGAAGGTGAAGACCGACGGCGCCCGGACCGTCTCCGGGGCAGGTGGGTTGTGGGTGAGCACGAAGCACGGCGCCGGGCCGCCCGGGCCGCCGTCACCCCACCCGCCGTCGCCCTCGGCCAGGTCGTAGGACAGGCGGCCCATCAGGATCGAGCCCAGATCCTCGCCCATCTCGGCCAGCAGCTCGGTGTCGCGCGGGTCCGGTTCGTACAGCCACTGGTGCAGAACCTCGCCACCGTCTCCCAGTTGTTGCGCACGGGTGACGTTCGGCCCGGTGACGAACCCATCCAGCGACATCGAGATCCCCGAAATGACCTTGCTCATGACATCTCCTTTCTCAGTTGCTCACCGCCCTTGTGATCGGTGAATCACGCTTATGCGAAGCGATCATCAGCTTGACGGACGCGGGTGGCAGAGTTCTGTCAGTCCGGTGAAACTCGCCACCGGCCCAGGGAGGGGGTGCGATCCGCGTGCTGACCGTCGAGCTGCTCGGGCCGCTGCGCGTCTCGGTGGCCGGGCGGCCGGTCGAGCTGCCGGCCGGGCGGCTGCGCGCGTTGCTGGCCGTGCTGGCGATGTCGGCGGGCCGTACCGTCGCGACAGACAGGCTGGCGACCGCGGTGTGGGGGACGGATCAGCGCGGCGACCCGCGGGCCAACGTCCGTACGAACATCAAGCGGCTGCGCCGCGCCCTGGAGACTGCCGAGGGGCAGCTGATCGCCGCCCGGCCGGGCGGCTACCTGCTGGCGGCCGAGCCGGACCACGTGGACGCGCTCCGCTTCGGCCGCCTGCTCGATGAGGCCGCGGTGGCGCCGGACCCGGCGGCAGAGCGGTCCCGGCTGGCTGCCGCGCTGGCCCTGTGGCGCGGCACTCCCATCGAGGGGATCCGATCGGACTGGCTGGAGCAGTCTGTGGCCCCGGCGCTGCAGGAGCGGTACCTGACCGCACTGGAGCGGCGGGTCGACCTGGACCTCGCGCGGGGATCGCATCCCGATCCGACCGAGCTGGCCGAGCTGGCCGAGCGGCACCCGCTGCGCGAATCCCTGTGGGTGCGGCTGTTCCGGGTCCTGGAATCGGCCGGCCGCCCCGCCGAGGCGCTGGAGCGGTACGAGACGATCCGGCGCCGGCTCGCCGAGGAACTCGGCACCGATCCCAGCCACGAGCTGCGGCAGGTCCACGCCGACCTGCTCGCCGGCGGCGCTCCGTCCCGCGGACGCGCGGTGCCCAAGCAGTTGCCCGCCGCCGTCGACGGATTCGCCGGGCGGGAGGCCGAGTTGGCGGCACTGGACGCGCTGCTCGGCCCGCCGGACGAGACGAGGTCTCGGTCGCCGCTCATCGCGGCGATCGCCGGCACGGCCGGCGTTGGGAAGACCACGCTGGCCGTGCACTGGGCGCACCGGGTGGCCGAGCGCTTCCCGGACGGCCAGCTCTACGTCGATCTGCGCGGATACGACCCGTCAGCGGAGGCTGTGCGACCTGCGGCGGCCATCCGCGAGTTCCTCGACGCGCTGCAGGTGCCGCCGCACCAGATCCCGGACGGCTCGGCCGCGCAGGCCGGGCTCTACCGCAGCCTGTTGGCCGGGCGGCGCATGCTGGTGCTGCTGGACAACGCCCGCGACGCCGACCAGGTCGCCCCGTTGCTACCCGGGGAGCCCGGTTGCCTCGTGGCGGTCACCAGCCGGGATCACCTCGCCGGACTGGTCATGACCTACGGTGCGCATCCGCTCACCCTCGACCTGCTCCCGCCGGACGAGGCCAGGCGGTTGCTTGCCCGCCGGCTCGGCCATGACCGGATCGTCGCCGAGCCCGCCGCCGCCGACGAGATCGTCCGCCGCTGCGCCGGGCTACCGCTGGCATTGGCGATCGTGGCCGCCCGTGCCGCGATCCATCCCGCGCATCCGCTCGGCGCGCTCGCCGGCGAGCTCCGCGACACCCTCGGCGCGCTGGACCGTGCCGTCGACGTACGGGCGATCTTCTCGTGGTCGTACGAGACGCTCGGCGACGAGGCGGCGGCGCGGCTGTTCCGGCTGGTCGCCGGACTGCATCCCGGTCCCGACAGCACGATCACCGCGGCCGCCAGCCTGGCGGGCGTCCCCCTCTCGCAGGCACGGGCGTCACTGGCCGAGCTGACCCGCGCCAACCTGCTCACCGAACACACTCCGGGCCGCTACTCGTGCCACGACCTGCTCCGCGCCTACGCCGCCGAACTCTGCGAGGCACGCGACATAGACCGGGACGCCGCGCGACACCGCATCGTGGACCACTACGTCCATACCGCGCACGCCGCCGCGCTGCACCTCCACGGGCACACCGAGACCACCGCTCCCGCCGCGCCCCGCCCAGGCGTCTCCGTCACCGACTTCGCCGGACCCGACGAGGCGATGGCCTGGCTCAGGCCGAACGCCCCGCCCTGCTCGCCGCCCTGAAGCTCGCCGCCGACCTGGGCCAAGATCTGCAGGTCTGCCAGCTGGCGCAGGCGGTACTCGTCTTCCTGCACCGGCAGGGCCGCTGGCACGACCGGGCCGACACCTAGCGGTCCGCCGTGGCCGCCGCCCGGCGGCTGAGCGACCCGGTGGAAGAGACCCGCGCGCTCCGCAACCTGGCCTGGGCGCAGGCCGACCTGGGCCACTTCGACGACGCCCACCGCAACCTCGACGCCGCCTTGAAACGATCACGTGACGATCTCGCCGGTCAGGCCTGGACGCACTACTACCGCGACGTCGTGTGCGCCACCCAGAGCCGGGTGGTCGACGCGCTCGACGCCGCCCGCCGCGCCCACGACCTCTTCGACCAGCTGGGCGACGAGGTCGGCCGAGCCATCGCTCTCACCGATCTCGGCTGGCACCACGGCCGCCTGGGAGACCACGACCAGGCGCTCGAACTGTGCGAGCGGGCCCTGGTCCTGCACCAGAGGCTCGGCAACCGCCCCCACGAGGCCCACACGTGGTCATGCCTCGCCGACACCCACCTCCAGCTGGGCGATCCCGCCGGGGCCGTCCCCTGCTACCAGCAGGCCCTCGACCTGTTCCGGGAGGTCGGCGACTCGTACGGCGAGGTCAGCACCCTCGCCCACCTGGGCGCCTGCCATCACCTCGCCGGCGACCACGCGGCCGCCCACGAGCACTGGCACCACGCCCACACCCTCCTCGGCGACATCGACCCCTCCACCACCGACCAGATCCACACCCAGCTGACGACCATCGACAAGTCCGCTGCCGACGCCTTCCGCCGGCTGTACGATGCTGACGTGCTTGCTGGAGCGGTGGTGTGGCGCGGGTCGTCCGACTGACGGCCAAGCGTTCTTCGCACCCCTGAGCCGTCTTCGGACGGCTGCGCCATCCCTGCCTCTCACTCCCACGGCTCACCCGGCCGGAGGCGGCTCCCGAGAACTCGGGAAGTCCTCCAGTGCACGACAGCTCTCAGCACGATCGGCCCATCACCTGGCACGAGCACGGCTCAGCCATGAGCGCTCGATGGCTCACAGCCGATGGGCACCTACCACCGAATCGCATCGTGCTTGCCGGTGATGATCTGTCTGCGGACTCAGCACTCAGATCGGCGACCGAAGGCACGGGGCAGCTGTGGCGCGGCGACTACCACAACGCTCGCCACTTGCTGGACGCCATGAAGCGGCGCCTCACTCGCGCCGGCCGACGTCAGCACCTGCCCGCAGCCGGCGAGTTTCGACGCCAGCGCCAGGACAAGGCGCGCATGTCACGGCTGTTGGGGTCGCTCCTGGTGGAGGTCACCACCGACTACGCACTCGACCTGCGCCGCGCACCCGCAATCGCTGCGGCATGTCACGACGTCTTCGGGACGGCAGCCGCGCCTGCGGTGATATCACTCAGGGAACTGCTCGGCGTCCTCAGCGCACATCGCTGGAGACAGCGAGGCATCGAGATCCCCGCGTTGAACGGACGCATCCATCCGCACTACGGCGTGTTCGCCCCCACCCGCACCGACTACATCGATCTGGTCGCTCGGAGGACGCTTCGACCAGTGAGCACGGCATTCGACATCGGCACCGGAACTGGCGTGCTCGCCGCGCTCCTCCTGCACAGGGGCGTGCCCGCGGTGGTCGCCACTGACGTCGGATGGCGAGCCGTGGAGTGCGCCAGGGACAACCTCGAACGCCTCGGGCTCTCGGATAGGGCCGCGGTGGAGCATCGCGATCTGTTCCCGCCGGGCCGTGCCGACCTCATCGTCTGCAACCCACCCTGGGTTCCTGCCTCCCCCACCTCGACCCTCGAGGCTGGCGTGTTCGATCGAGGAAGCGGCATGCTGACCCGCTTCGTACGACAGCTGCCCGGCCACCTCACCCACAACGGCGAAGCCTGGCTCGTCATCTCCGACCTCCCGGAACGCCTCGGGCTACGGGATGACCAGATGCTGCCCCGACTCATCGAGTCCGCAGGGCTCACGGTGCGCGACCGCAGTGAAGGGCCGTCCGCGACCAACCGACGCACAGGCTCCCAGGACCGTTGTCGGCGTACAGGAGCCGGGAACGGATCCACCTCTTGAGGATGGCCCGCCGGTAAGGCAGCGGACTAGGGGTGTTGGTAACGGTGCTGTCACCAGCCGCAATCGGCCGGGTCTGGCCACGGTCCCGCGCGCTCGGGCCGCGGATGATGCGTGCTATGGAGGTGCCTGAGGGCGATGTTGACGAGCTGGTCGAGTTCTGGACGCTGTTGGATGAGGATCGTGCGCTGCTGACGGGCAAGCATGGGGCGAGCGCACTGGGCTTCGCCCTGCTGCTGAAGTACTACAGCCGGCATGGCAGATTCCCGCGAGGCCGGGTGGATCTGCCGGAGACGGCGATCGGGTTCGTCGCACGGCAGGTCGACCTCGCCGACGCGGACCCGGCGTCGTATGAGTGGTCCGGGCGCACCATGGAGTATCACCGCGCCCAGATCCGTGAGCACCTCGGGTTCAGTCTGGCCACGATTGCTGATCAGGGCGGATGGTGCGCTCGGCGTTGCGGACCGCGGAGCAGACCTGGACGTCCAGGATCGCCGGCCGGCTGGGCGGGGCGGGCACGAATCCGCTCCTGACTCTGATCACGGCCGCCAGTAAGGAGCGCCAGGGCGGCGGACAGGCGGACGGCGCGAGTGTGGCGGCGACGGTGTTGGGTTTGATCAAGTCCGAGCCGGGCAACGTGAGCCTGGAGTCGATGATGACCGAGATCGGCAAGCGGATCGCTATGCGTACGGCGTCCACACCGGTCGTGCGGCCAGGGTCCGCATCAGTCGTCGATTCGGTGTGGTGGCAGGAGAAATCCGTCTACCAGGTCTCGTACCTTGCGTACGACCTCGCTGTCGCCGAGCCGCAGTGCCGTGTTCGCGGCCATGAGCACCGCGTCTATCTGGAATGCCGCGAGCTCGACATCTAGGTCGGCGATCTCGCCGGCATCGACGGCGTGCTCGAGCTCGCCGGTGAGCAGAGCGAGCCAGTCTTGATGCTGGCCGAACAGCATCTCCTGGACTTGTCCGGGTCGACTGTCGAAGTCGGGAAGGTTCGCTGCCCAGAAGCAGCCGCCCGCGAACACCGGCGCGGTGGCGTAGGAGATCCACCGCTCGATCAGCGCGCGCAGTCGAGCGGCCCCGTGCGGCACGGCTTGCGTAGGCTGTATGACGGCATCGGTGAATCGTTCCCGTGCCGCCTCGACGGTGGCGAGCTGGAGGATTTCCTTCGTTCCGAACAGGGTCTGGACACCGCTCTTGCTCAGGCCCAGGTCGGTGGCCAGCCGGCCGATACTGAGACCGTTGAGCCCTTCCAGGGACGCGACGTCGGCGGCGTGGTGGGTGATCGTCTGCCGCGCCCGGACACCGCGTAACAGGCGTCCATCGGATCTTCCCGAGTCGGTTCGACCGCGAATGTGTCGCACCGTGCCGGGAGATGATTGTCGCTTCGATTCGCTCATCGTGGCGCTCAGGCTACACTATACGTACGATCGGTCGTATTGTTATCGTACTGCAGTCGTCAGGAGTGTGGTCATGAACGAACGTCGTATGGTCGAGCAGGCCGAGGCGCTGGCCGTGGCCAAGAGTCGCCAGGACGTGCCCGCGGCGTTGAAGCTCTTCCACGAGGACATGTTGCTCGAGACCCCGGCCTTCGGGACGAGGGCCCGTGGTCTGCCCGAGAACGAGAGAGTGCTGGCCCGGTTCTTCGACTCGTTCCCCGACTACGACATCGAGTTGGACGGGCATGCCGCCAACGAGGACACCTTGGTTTGTTGGGGAACGGCACGGATGACGATGACCGGCGGCCGGTTCGGCGTCGCCCCGAACGGCCGCCGCGCCGAGGTACCGGTGGTCATCCAGTTCTCCTTCAGAGGCGACCTGATTGCCAGGGAGCGGTTCTTCTTCGACCTGTCGACGCTGTGCGCACAGTCGGGTGTCTCGACCGATGCGGTGCGGCGGAGGCTCTTCAACGACTCCCCTTCCAGGCACCCGAGAGGTGACGGCGCATGACGTGTGACCCACGCGTAAAGAACATCGACGAGATCACCATGACGCATCTGTTCGACGTGGTGATCGATCTGAACCCGCGGTTGAACATCGGCAGTGGCCCGTTGGGTGAGCGGGTTCTCTTCGGCGCTGCCGGCGGATCGTTCGAGGGACCGAGACTACGCGGCGAGGTGCTGGCTGGCGGCGGCGACTGGGCGTTGTTCCGCGCCGACGGGACGATGACGCTGGACGTCCGGCTCACCCTGCGCACCCACGACGCCGCCTTGGTCCAGATGAGCTACGGCGGCCGTTGGGTCACCCCACCGGAGCTACGAGCCGACCTCGCAGACCCGGTGCAGAGATACCGAGTCGATCCTGCCCGCTATTACTTCCGGACGAACCCCCTCTTCGAAACCGGGGACCAGCGGTACGCATGGCTCAACGACATCGTGTGCATCGGGTCGGGATACCTCGTCGAAGGCGGGATCGCGTACAAGGTCTCCCAGATGGCGTGACGGGGAAGCCCTGGGGGACCCCTCGAACGAAGGTTCACCGCCCGCAGCTCTACAACCGACGCCTGTTGCCCGATGCCGGCATGTGCATGGCGACCAGGAGGAAGCCGAGTATCACCAGCAACACGATCCAACGGGGGTCGTTGAGCACGAGGTCCTTGGCGGCCTGTTGCCGTCCCGCGGCGGTCAGGGCCTTGGTCGCCCCTTCGCCTTCGGCCCAGCCGAGGCGGGCGGGTACGAACACGAGGTAGGTCCAGACGCGCATCACGAAGTAGATCGCGGCAGCCGTCACGATGGCGATCCTGCGCCTGCCCGCACGCCAGCCGAGGTAGAGCATCAGCGGCACGATCAGCACCTCGAGCAGGCCGTTCGCCACGATGTAGTACGGGATCGCTGGCATGAAGAGCGCGTGCAACGCCTCCCCGGTCAACGACTCGGCCTCTAAGGATGCGCTGATCAATGAGCCATTCCCGGGATGACCGGCCTTCGGACGCTCGCGGTGGTTCCCGAACGGCTGCCGGGTTCTCTGCCGAGCCCCCTTGACCCCGGCTCGGGGGTCTGCGGGGCGGTTTCGGGCAGGCTGGC
>WHST01000105.1 GCA_009379955.1 Streptosporangiales bacterium
CTGGCACACCAACCGACACACCGGCAACCACGCCCACCGCAAAGCCCGACTCACCCACCAACTCACCACCCTCGGCTACACCGTCACCCTCACCCAGGCAGCCACCTGACAGCCATTTTCGAATGAACGTGATCAACAGGCCCACGACTGAGCGGCGGGGCGCGGTTCCCTTTCCATCGGGCGTCGGGGACGATGCGGGCATGGCGCGGATCGGACAGCTCGTCGGGGGGGAGAAGGTCGCGGTCGTGCTCGGCACGAGCACGGGCGGGGTCGGCGAGCACGTCCGGCTGCTGGTCCGCGGTCTCGTCGCCCGCGAGATGCTGCCCGCGGTGCTCGGGCCTGCGTCGACCGACGAGGCGTTCGGCTTCGGTGACGAGGGCGCGAGGTTCGCCCCCGTCGACATCGGCGCGGCGCCGCGACCGCACCGTGACGCCGCGGCGGTCCTGCGCCTGCGCCGCCTGCTGCGCGGCGCCGACGTGGTGCACGCGCACGGGTTGCGCGCGGGCTTCCTCGCCGGGCTCGCCCTGGGGCCGCGCCGGCACGGCCGCACGCCGCTCGCGGTCACCTGGCACAACGCCGTCCTCGGCGAGGGCATGCGACGCCGGGTGTACGTGCCGCTCGAGGCCGGCGCGGCGCGCCTCGCCGACGTCTCGCTCTGCGCGTCGTCCGATCTCGTCGGCCGGGTACGCGAGGTCGGCGGTCACGACGTGCGGCTGGCGCCCGTCGCGGCGCCGCCGCTGCCGGCCCCGACCCGGCCGCGCGACGAGATACGCGAGGAGCTCGGCGTCGGCGACCGCCCGCTGCTGCTCGCCGTCGGGCGGCTCGCCCCGCAGAAGGGCTATCCGCTGCTGCTCGACGCCGCGGCCACCTGGGCACGCCGGCCTGACCGACCGCTGCTGGTCGTCGCCGGCAGTGGCCCCCTGCTCACCGAGCTGGAGCGCCGTGTCCGCAGGGAGCACCTCGAGGTCGTCTTCCTCGGACACCGCAGCGACGTCGCCAACCTGCTGGGCGCGGCCGACGCCGTGGTGCTGCCGAGCGTCTGGGAGGCGCGGTCGCTCGTGGCGCAGGAGGCGCTGCGGGCGGGCGTGCCGCTGGTGGCGACCGCGGTAGGCGGGATCCCGGAGCTCGTCGGCGATGCCGCGATGCTCGTCCCGTTCGGCGACGCCGACCTGCTCGCGCACACCGTCGAGCAGGTGCTCGACGAGCCGGGCCTGGCCGATCGCCTCGTGGCGGCGGGTCACGCCAGGGCCCGCGCCTGGTACGGCGTCGACGACACGGTCGACCAGGTGGTCGCCGTCTACCGCGAGCTGGCCGGGACATGACGGTCGTGAGCACGGTGAGCACAGGCGCCGTGAGCGAATCGTGGCGTTCCGGCGTGCCACCCGCGCATCGCCCGGCCGGGGTTGTTAGCCTGGAATCCCGTGAGACGGATGCCGCCCTGAGCGTCCGGTGATGGTACGGGAGCGAGTGTTGGCACACTCTGGATCCACCAAGCACATCTTCGTCACCGGCGGCGTCGCGTCGTCCCTCGGCAAGGGCCTGACGGCATCGAGCCTGGGCATGCTGCTCAAGGCCCGCGGGCTGCGGGTCACCATGCAGAAGCTCGACCCGTATCTCAACGTCGACCCGGGCACCATGAACCCGTTCCAGCACGGCGAGGTGTTCGTCACCGACGACGGGGCCGAGACCGACCTCGACATCGGCCATTACGAGCGGTTCCTCGACACCGAGCTCAAGGGCTGGGCCAACGTCACGACCGGGCAGGTCTACTCCACGGTCATCGCCAAGGAGCGCCGCGGCGACTACCTCGGCGACACCGTCCAGGTCATCCCGCACATCACCAACGAGATCAAGTCGCGCATCCGCCGGATGGCGGCCGACGACGTCGACGTCGTCATCACCGAGGTCGGCGGCACGGTCGGTGACATCGAGTCGCTGCCGTTCCTCGAGGCCGCCAGGCAGGTGCGGCACGAGGTCGGACGCGACAACGTGCTGATCATCCACGTGTCGCTGGTCCCGTACATCGGTCCGTCCGGTGAGCTCAAGACCAAGCCGACCCAGCACTCGGTCGCGGCGCTGCGCCAGGTGGGTGTGACCCCCGACGCGATCGTGTGCCGCTGCGACCGCACCGTGCCGACGAGCGTCAAGCGCAAGATCAGCCTCATGTGCGACGTCGACGAGGACGCCGTGGTGGCCGCGCCCGACGCGCCGAGCATCTACGACATCCCGAAGGTCCTGCACGCCGAGGGCCTCGACGCGTACGTCGTGCGCCGGCTCGGCCTGCCGTTCCGCGACGTCGACTGGACCGACTGGGACGAGCTGCTCGAGCGCGTCCACCACCCGGCCCGCGAGGTCACCGTCGCGCTGGTCGGCAAGTACATCGACCTGCCTGACGCGTACCTGTCGGTCACCGAGGCGCTGCGTGCGGGCGGCTTCGCCAACCGCACCAAGGTCGAGGTCAGGTGGGTGGCGAGCGACGAGTGCGAGACCCGCGAGGGCGCGGCGCGCGAGCTCGAGGGCGTCGACGCCGTGTGCGTGCCCGGCGGTTTCGGTATCCGCGGGGTCGACGGCAAGCTCGGCGCGGTCCGGCACGCACGGGAGAACCGCATCCCGTTCCTCGGCCTGTGTCTCGGCATGCAGTGCGCCGTCATCGAGTTCGCTCGCAACGTCGCCGGCCTGCCCGCGGCCGGCAGCGCGGAGTTCGACTCGGCGACCCCCGACCCGGTGATCTCGACGATGGCCGACCAGGTCGACGTCGTCGCGGGGGAGCGCGACATGGGCGGCACCATGCGGCTGGGGCTCTACCCGGCCGAGCTCGGCGACGGCACCCTCGTCCGTGAGGCCTACGGGCTGCCGTACGTCAAGGAACGCCACCGGCACAGGTACGAGGTCAACAACGCGTACCGTGCGCGCCTGGAGGAGGCCGGCATGGTCGTCTCCGGGATCTCGCCCGACGGTCGGCTGGTCGAGTACGT
This sequence comes from Streptosporangiales bacterium, assembly GCA_009379955.1. Lineage (NCBI taxonomy): Bacteria > Bacillati > Actinomycetota > Actinomycetes > Streptosporangiales > Streptosporangiales bacterium. Next base: position 2,976 of record WHST01000105.1, read on the forward strand.
CGAGCTCGCGCGCGAGCAGCACCCGTACTTCGTCGGCACCCAGGCGCATCCCGAGCTCAGGTCGCGGCCGACCCGCCCGCACCCGCTCTTCTCCGGCCTCGTCGCGGCGGCCGTCCACCACGCCGAGGGCCTGGGCGACTGGCCCCGCGAGCAGGAGACCATCGCCGCGCTGCAGCCGGTGGAGAAGGTCGCGCGGGCGTGACGACACCGACCGGCGTGGACGTATGGACCGGTGAGATCGTCGACGAGCAGCGCCCGCTGCCGGTCACGGCCAGCGAGGTCGGGTTCCACGGCAGAGTCTGGGACGTCAGGCGCGACACCGTCGACCTCGGCGAGGCGGGCAGCGCGGTCCGCGACTACCTCACCCACCCAGGCGCGGTGGCGATCCTGGCGCTGGACGACCGGGAGCGCGTCCTGCTCGTCCGCCAGTACCGGCATCCGGTGGGCTCGTTCCTGTTCGAGCTGCCGGCGGGCCTGCGCGACGTCGACGGCGAGGAGCCGCTCGAGGTGGCGCGGCGCGAACTGCACGAGGAGACCGGCTACCGCGCGGAGCGCTGGCTGACGCTGGTCGACATCTACCTCAGCCCGGGCGCATCCGCCGAGCGCATCCGGGTCTTCCTGGCCAGGGGAGTGTCGCCGCACCCGGACGGCCGGCCGACCGACCTGGAGGGCGAGGAGGTCGGCATGCCGATCGCCTGGGTGCCCCTCGCGGACCTCGTGGCGAAGGCGTTCACGGGCGACCTGCACAACCCCAGCCTCGTCACCGGCGTGCTCGCCGTCGAGTCGGCCAGGACCGACGACTACGCCCGGCTGCGTCCCGCGGACGCTCCGGAGGCCTGGTAGCGGGCCAGCACCCCAACTGGGGTCCCCAACGGGGGCCAGGACCCCAGCCGGGGTCCCCAGCGGTTGCCAGCACCCCTGCCGGGGTCCCCAGCGGTGGTGGGGCGCCCGTCAGCGGTCGCGGTCGCGGGGGAGGGCCAGGCGGAACCAGACGCACTTGCCGGTCTCCGACGGTTCCGCGCCCCAGGCGACGGACAGCTCGTCGAGCAGGTGCAGGCCGCGGCCGGTCTCGTCGTCGGGGTCGACGGCACGCGGGGACGGCAGCCGCGCGTCGAGATCACGCACCTCGACCTCGATGCCGTCGGCGGTGCGGTGCACGTGGACGTCGGCGCTGCTGCGCGCGTGCAGCAGCGCGTTGGTCACCGTCTCGCTGACGAGGAGGGTCGCGGTGTCCCTCAGCGGGGCGAGGCCCCACGACGCGAGGACGTCCGCGAGGAGGTGGCGGGCGGCCGAGACCGACGCGGGCGCGCTCGTGACCGTGAAGCGCGCCTCGTCGGCCGGGTCGTCCGGCGGCGTGGCGGTGTCGGGGAGGTGCACGGCGAGCAGCGCGATGTCGTCGTGGTGCGCGCCGGTCCTGCCCATCGCGGCGAGCACGGCGTCGACCATGCGCTCCGGGCTGCCGTCGGCGGCCGAGAAGCCCCTCGTGAGCTGGTCGTGCCGTACGTCGGGGTCGATCGCGCGCTCCTCGACGAGACCGTCGGTGTAGAGCAGCAGCGTCGCGCCGCGCGGCACCATCGTGGCGTACTCGACGGGCGCGTCGTCGACCATCTCGAGCAGGCCGAGCGGCGGGGCGCTGGGGCTCTCCAGCGTCGCCACGTAGCCGTCCGGGCCACGCAGCACGGGTGGGTGGTGCCCGGCCTTGGCGTAGCGGAACGCCCCGGTGCGGGGGTCGAGGATGCCGTAGAGACAGGTGACCAGCTGGACGTCGTCGAGTGACTCGACGACCTGGTCGAGGTGACGCAGCAGCCGTCCGGGCGCGAGGTTGAGCAGGGCGTACGCGCGGACGGCGGCGCGCAGCTGGCCCATGACCGCAGCGGCGCGGACACCGCGACCCATGACGTCGCCGATGACGAGGCCGAGGGTGCCGTCGGGCAGCGGCATGATGTCGAACCAGTCGCCGCCGACCTCGGTGCCCGCGGTACCCGCGATGTAGCGCGCGGCCACCTCGACACCGGGCAGCTGGGGGAGACGCTGCGGCAGCAACGCGTGCTGCAGGGTGCTCGCCATATCGCGCTGGGTGGCGAACAGCCGGGCGTTGTCGAGCGCGACGCCGATGCGGCCGGCGGCCTCGACCGCGAACGCGATCTCGTCGGGCTCGTAGCCGCGGCTCGCGCCGAACCGCGCGAGGCTGACGGCGCCGACGATCTGGCCGCGTGCACGCATCGGCACGACCACGGTGGCGCCGACGCGGTCCTCGGTGGAGTCGTCGACGAGGCCCGCGGGGACGTCGGGATAGCGCAGCAGGCCGCCGGAGCGCAGCACCTGCCCGACGGGAGGCGGCGGCGCGATCTGGGCCGCGGACGTGACCGGGCCGGGGTAGGACGAGGTGGGCATGCCGTCGTGGACGGAGCTGGCGCGGGTGACGCGGCGTACCAGCGGGTCGTCGTCGTCGAGCACGTCGACGGCACAGGCGTCGCCGAGTACCGGCAGCAGCAGTTCGGCGGTCAGCTCGACGATCCTGTCGACGTCGAAGGTGGCGGACATCTGGCCGCCGAGGTCGGAGAGCAGGTGCAGGCGCTCCGTCGCGATGGCCAGCCGGGCGCTGGCCTCGACCTCGTCGGTCGCCTCGGTGACGAGCACGCTGAGCCCGCGTGAGCCGTCGGGCCACGTCACCGGATGGAGGACGAGGTGGAACGCGTACGTCGTCGACAGGTCGGTGCGCGAGGGCACCCTGACGAGGTGCTCGGCCGAGGTCTCCTCGCCGCGCAGGATGGCGCGGGCGACCCGCTCGGCGTCCTGGTCGAGGTCGGGGAAGACCTCCGCGAACGTGCGTCCGTACAGCTCGGCGGAGTCGAGGCGGGTGCGCGCCACGAACGCCTCGTTGGCCCAGACGAAGCGCAGCCGCGCGTCGAGGTGGACGAGGCCGTACGGTGCCTCGCCGAACAGGTCGTCGAGCCGGTTCACGAAGCGCCGGTCACGAGTCGCCGCCGCCCTTCAACGCCGTCAGGACGCGGTTGAGCGGGCTGTCGAGACCCCAGCGCTCGCTGAGCTTCACGAGCCGCTCGGGGTCGGCCGGCGCGCTGGGCAGCGCGGGGTCGTGGGCCGGGATCTCGGCGTCGACGGCGACGCGGACGACCAGACCCGCCGCCCTGAGGTAGTCGGCGGCGGCGCCGATCTTCGCGGCCGTGCCCTTGGGTAGGTCGCCCGCGTCGAGCGCGGCGAGCATCGCGTCGACCGACCCGTACTTCTCCACCAGGTCGGCGGCGGTGCGCTCGCCGACACCGGGGACCCCGGGCAGGCCGTCGCTCGGGTCGCCGCGCAGGAGCGCGAAGTCGGCGTACGTCGCTCCGGTGATGCCGTACTTCAGACGCAGCCACTCGTCGTCGACGACCTGGAGCTTGCTGACCCCGCGGCCGATGTAGAGCACCCGGACGCCGCGGGTGTCGTCGACGACCTGGAACAGGTCGCGGTCGCCGGAGACGACCTCCACCGGTCCCGGTGCCGCCGCCGCCAGGGTGCCGATGACGTCGTCGGCCTCGTAGCCGTGCACGCCGACGCGCGCGATGCCGAGCGCGTCGAGGCACTCCTCGATCACCGGCACCTGCGGGATGAGTGCCGGGGGGACCTCCTCGACGTCGCCGTACTTGACCCGGTGTGCCTTGTACGAGGGCACCGCGGCGACCCGGAACTCCGGGCGCCAGCTGGCGTCCATGCACGCGACGATCGAGCCGGGGCGCCTGGTGCGGACGAGGTAGCCGATGTTGTCGAGGAAGCCGCGCACGGCGTTGACCGGGGTGCCGTCGGGCGCGGTGACCTTGTCCGGGATGCCGTGGTAGGCGCGGAAGTACATCGAGGCGGAGTCGAGCAGCATGAGCGGTGCCTTCATGAGCGCCATCGTGCCACGCGATACCGACCTGGTACTCAACTGTGCTGTGCGTCGGCGGGCGGGGCGGTAGATTGTCCGGCGTGAGTACGAGGACGTCCAACTATCCCGTCGCCGAGCGACTGGCCCAGGCGCGCGACGCCCTGGCGGTGTCCGGTATCGGCGCGCTCCTGGTGACGCCGAGCGCCGACCTGCGATACCTGGTCGGCTACGACGCGGCGGCGCTCGAGCGCCTGACCTGCCTGGTGGTCACCGTCGTGGGCGAGCCGCGACTCGTCGTGCCGCGGCTCGAGCAGCCGGCGGCGGAGGCGTCGCCCGCGGGACCGGCGGGCATCGACATCGTGGCGTGGAACGAGACCGACGACCCGTACGCCCGGGTCGCCTCGATGCTGCCGCCGTCGGTCGACCGGGTGGCGGTCGACGACCACATGTGGGCGGCGAAGGTGCTGCGGTTCCGTGACGCCATGCCCGGCGTCACCCAGGTCCTCGCCGGCGGCGTGCTCGGCCCGCTCCGCATGCGCAAGGGCGCCGACGAGGTCGACGCGTTGCGCGAGGCGGGGGCGGCGATCGACCGCGTGCACGCCCGGATGAGCGAGTGGCTTAGGCCCGGACGCACCGAGCGCGAGGTGGGCGCCGACATCGAGCGGGCGATCCTCGCCGAAGGGCATGCCCGCGTCGACTTCGTGATCGTGGGCTCGGGTCCCAACGGCGCCAGCCCGCACCACGAGCTGTCCGACCGGGTGATCGCCGCGGGCGACACCGTGGTCGTCGACATCGGGGGCACCACAACCGCCGGCTACTGCTCCGACTCCACGCGCACGTACGCGCTCGGCGAGCCGTCGGCGGAGGTGAAGGAGTACTACGGGGTCCTGCAGCACGCGCAGGAGGTCGCGTGCACGGCCGTGCGTCCCGGCGCGACGGCTGAGTCGATCGACGCCGCCGCCCGCACGGTCATCGCCGATGCCGGCTTCGGCGACTACTTCGTGCACCGCACGGGCCACGGCATCGGCCTGGAGTCGCACGAGCCGCCCTACCTGGTGGCCGGCAACGAACTGCCGCTCGAGCCCGGCATGGCGTTCTCGGTCGAGCCGGGCATCTACCTGCCCGGCCGGCACGGCGCGCGCATCGAGGACATCGTCGTGGTGACGGAGACGGGCGTCGAGCGCCTCAACACCGTCACCCGAGATCTCGTCGTGCTCGAGCCGTGACTATGAACGTCGAACGCCTGCTGTCCGCGGACGGCGAGGCGCTGCTCGCGATGGTCGGTGAGGTCGCCGACCACGAGCTGCGTCCGCGCGCGGCGGAGTACGAGGCAGAGCACCGTTTCCCCCGCGAGGTGGTCCGCACGCTCGGTGGCCTCGGACTGCTCGGCCTGCCGTACCCCGAGGAGTACGGCGGCGGTGGCCAACCGTACGAGACCTTCCTCCAGGTCGTCGAGGAGCTCGCTCGTGCGTGGCTCACCGTGGGCCTCAGCGTGAGCGTGCACACCCTCGCCTGCTTCCCGCTGGCGGCGTACGGCACGCAGGAGCAGCGCGAACGGTGGCTGCCCGCCCTGCTCGGCGGCGACCTGCTGGGTGCGTACTGCCTGTCGGAGCCCGAGGCCGGCTCCGACGCCGCCGCGTTGCGCACGACGGCGAAGGCCGACGGTGCCGGCTTCGTCCTCGACGGCACCAAGGCGTGGATCACCCACGCGGGAGTCGCCGACGTCTACGCGGTGATGGCGCGCACGGCCGACACGGCCTCGCACGGCATCTCGTCGTTCCTCGTGCCGGGCGACGCCGACGGCCTCGCCGCGGCCGCGCCCGAGCGCAAGATGGGCCTCCTGGCCTCGCCGACCGCGCAGGTGCTGCTCGACGGCGTGCGCGTGGCCGGCGACCGGCGGATCGGCGAGGAGGGGCAGGGTTTCACGATCGCGCTGTCCGCACTCGACGCGGGACGGCTGGGCATCGCGGCGTGCGCGGTCGGGCTCGCCCAGGCGGCGCTCGACACCGCGGTGGCGTACGCGAAGGAGAGGCGGCAGTTCGGCCGGCCGATCGTCGACTTCCAGGGCATCGGCTTCCTGCTTGCCGACATGGCGACGGCGGTCGAGGCGGCCCGCGCGTTGTACCTGCACGCCGCGCGCCGTAAGGACGCCGGCAGGTCGTACACGCGCGAGGCGGCGATGGCCAAGCTGGTCGCGTCCGACACGGCGATGCGGGTGACGACCGACGCGGTGCAGGTGCTCGGCGGCTACGGCTACGTCGACGACTTCCCCGTCGAGCGGTACATGCGGGAGGCAAAGGTGTTGCAGATCGTCGAGGGCACCAACCAGATCCAGCGCCTGGTGATCTCCCGGCGACTCGTCAAGGAGACATGAGTACGTCGCTCGACAAATGGCCTGATGCGGACAACGATGCGGGGGTGACCGAGTCGACGGCGGCGGCGGCGGGTCTGAGCTTTCGTGTGCTCGGCCCGTTGGAGGTGCGACTCGACGGTCGAGAGCTCCGGGTGTCGGCGGCGAAGCAACGCATCCTGCTCGCGTCGCTGCTGCTCGCCGCCGGCCGGGTGGTCACGACGGACCAGCTCGTCACGAACATCTGGGGTGACTCACCGATCCGCAGTGCGCGGCAGACCCTCCAGGTCTACGTCACGCGACTGCGCGACCTGCTCGGCGAGGACACGATCGTCACGGTCGGACACGGGTACCTGCTGTCCGCCGGTCGAGGCGAGCTCGACCTGGCCGACTTCGACGCGACGGTGGACGACGCCACCAAGCGCGAAGACGACGGTGACCTGCGAGGTGCGGCCGGCCTGCTGGCGCGGGCGCTCGACCTGTGGCGCGGCGAGGCGCTCGCAGACGTCCCGTCCGAGGCACTGCACCAGCAGGTCGTCACGTCGCTCGACGAGCGGCGCCTGAGCGTCACGGAACGTCGGCTGGCACTGGAGCTGCGCACCGGCCGTGCGGAGACCGTCGTCGGCGAGGCGCGACGGCTGGTCACCGCGCAGCCGTTGCGCGAGCACCCCTGGGCGTTGTTGATCCGAGCGCTGCACGCCACGGGTCGGCAGGCCGAGGCGTTGGCCGCCTACCAGGAGGTCGCGAGCCTGCTGGCCGACGAGCTCGGCATCGATCCCGGCGCCGAGCTGCGGGAGCTGCACCAGGCGGTCCTGACCGGCGAGCTCGCGGTCGGCGACGGCGACGCCGGGACAGCCGCGTCGCGGTCCGTCCCGCCCGTGCCCGTCGTCGTCCCGCGGCAGCTGCCGGCCCGACCGGCCGGGTTCGTCGGGCGCCGCGCCGAGCTCGACGCGCTGGAGCGCTGGCTGGGCGAACGGCAGGACAGCTCGCTCGTGGTGCTGAGCGGACCGCCGGGTGTGGGCAAGTCGGCCGTCGCCGTCGCCGTGGGACACCTGATGGCCGACAGGTACCCCGACGGTCAGCTGTTCGTCGACCTGCGCGGGTTCTCCGCCGAGCAGGCCATGCGTCCCGCCGACGTGCTGCCGAGGTTCCTGCGCAGCCTCGGCCTGCCGGCCACGCAGGTGCCCGTGGAGCTCGACGAGCAGGCCGCGACGTACCGCTCGCTGCTCGCCGGCCGGCAGGTCCTCGTGGTGCTCGACAACGCCGCGTCGGCCGAGCAGGTGCGTCCGCTGCTGCCGGGTGCCCCCGGGTGCGGTGTGCTGGTGACGAGCCGCGACCAGCTCAGGCCGCTCGTGGCGATCGACGGAGCGCGGTTCGTCCCGCTCGACGTGCTCTCGGCGGAGGAGGCCCGCCTCGTCCTGGCGCAGGAGATCGACGCCGAGCGGTTGGTGGCCGACCGCAGCGCGATCGACCACCTGGTCGAGCTCTGCGGACACCTGCCGCTCGCGCTGCGCATCGCCAGCGCCAACCTCGCCATCGGGCCGTACGACCGGCCGAGCGACTACGTCGCGGAGCTGCGCCGTGGCGAGCGCATCCTCGACCTCTGGTCCGGCGGTGACGGGGCGGTGGTCGGCGCGGCGTTCGGGATCTCCTACAGCGCCCTGGCGCCCGCGACCCAGCGCTACCTCCGGCTGCTCAGCCAGGTCCCCGGACCCGACTTCACCGTCCCCGCGGTCGCGGCGCTGGTCGACGAGGACGAGCGCGACGTCAAGGGCCGGCTCGACGCGCTCGTCGCGGCGAGCCTCGTCCAGCCGCACGCATCCGGCCGCTACCGGATGCACGACCTGACCCGCGAGTACGCCGTGCGGCGCGCGGAGAACGACGAGCCGGTCCAGGTGCGCGAGGCGGCGAGGCAACGCCTCGTCGACTGGTACATCGGGCAGGCCGACGCTGCGCTCGTCCCGCGGTTCACGAGCCTCCGTCTCGTGCCGCGATCCGATCGGGTCCCGGCACCGGCGGCCGAGGTCGGCATCGAGTGGATCGACGAGGAGTTCGCCAACCTGATGGCCGCCATCAGTCACGCCGCTGCCCACGGTCCGCCGGTCGTGTCCTGGACGCTGGCCGACGCGTTGCGGCCGTACTTCGGCGCCACCGAGCGGCACGTCGAGGAGGTTGCCGCGGCGGAGCTGGGCCGCGGTGCGGCCGAGCGGGCCGGTGACGATGTCGGGCTCGCCTCGATGCACTTCCTGCTGTGCGACGCGGCGTACCAGCGCCGCGACGACGCGGGCTCGGTTGCGCACGGCCGGCAGGCGGTCGAGCTCTTCGCGCGGGCGGGGGACCGGTTGGGCGAGGCCGCCGCCTGGCACAACCTCGGCGGCGCGTACGACATCGCCGACCGCCACGACGAGGCGATCGCGTGCGTCGAGCGGGCGGTCGCGATGTTCGCCGTCGACGAGCCCGACCTGGCGACGCGTGCGCGCGCCGGACTCGGCAGCCTGCGCGCGAAGATCGGGCAGCTCGCCGAGGCGACGGCCGAGCTGGAGACGGTCCTGGAGATCGTGTCGTCGGCGGGCGCGGGGTACGCGGACCTGAGCCTCGGCCAGGTGCTGCGCCTGTGCGGCCGGCTGCCCGAGGCGACCCGCCATCTCGAACGGGCGACGGACATCCATGCCGGGATCGGCCACCGTTCGCGGGCGACCCAGGCCCGCATCGAGCTCGCCAGGTGCCGGTGTGACGCCGGCGACTACGCGGGGGCGCGCGAGGCGGCGACGGCGGCGCTGCGGACCGCGGAGACCTTCGACGACCGCCTGCTGGCGCTCGACGCCCGGGTGGCGCTCGCCGAGGCGGAGGTCCGCGCCGGCGGCGCGGCCGAGTGGGTCGACGTCGTGCCGGCGCTGGTCGACGACCTGGTCGAGACGAGCGATGAGGAGCGCACGCTGGCGGGTCTCGCCGTGCTCGGCCTCGTCCGCCGGCGAGTCGGCGACCTCGACGGCGCCCTCGCGGCGGACGAGCGCGCGTTGCACCTGGCGACGCGTCACGCGCTGCGCCTGCCCTATGACGACGCCCTCACCTCGCGTACCGCCACCCTCGTCGGCCTGGGACGTCTCGACGAGGCGATCGAGCAGGGCGAGGAAGCGCTCGGACGACACCGGCAGACGGGACGCCGGCTGCTGGAGGCACGCACGCTGGAGCATCTCGGCGATGCGCGGGAGGCGTCGGGCGACCGGGCGGCGGCCGACGGGCTGCGGGCGGAGGCGCGGAAGGTGTTCGAGGCGATCGGTGCCGCGGAGGCTACGCCGCCCAGTCGCGCCGGCCGGTGATGTTGGACAGGCTCTTGAGCACCCGGCCCGCGTCGTCGAGCGAGCAACCGACCACGGACGCGAACTCGGCGGCGTCCATCGCGTCCATCGCGTCGCCGAGGCACCGTCCGATGGCCATGAGCTCGTCGTGCGACAGGGTGATCCTTGGCGGTCGCGTGCCGGACGACGCGGCACGGACGTCGAGCAACCGGTCGGTCGCCTGCCGCATCGCGGGGTAGGGGGTCTCGTCCCGGTCGGCGCCCGCCCGTGTCCGGTGGAGTGCGGCGCCGCGCAGGCCGCCGATCAGCACGTCGAGCTCGCCGTGGTCCACCTCGATCGTGAACTCTTGCGCCCGTGCCGACTCGCGCACGTCCCGCTCCCCTCGCGTCCCGATGTCGTGGGACCGAGTCAAGCGGGCGCGCCTAGCGCGCGAATTGCGTGGCGGTTGCGCTCAGACGTCGATGTCCGGGGCGACGGCGGCGAGTGCGGTGCGGACGATGTCGACGTCGTCGTCGAGGCCGACGGGGCTCTCGGCGTCGTGCTCGGCGTCGTCGACGTCGACCACGTAGAGGATCGCGTCGGCGAGCGTGGCCTGCTGCTCGTCGGACAGGTCGTCCCACCGGTCGAGAGCGCCGCTGAGCGCCTTGTGCAGGCGTTCGGTGGTCTCCACGGTGAACCGCGTGCGTGCCTGCTCGTCGATCTCGCCGAGATGCGTGTCGAGACGCTCGCGAAGCGTGTGAAGCGAGTACTCCGTCATGGTCCACCCTTTCCGGAAGGTCGGACCGAATGATCCCACGTCGCGGGTCACCTGGGACGACGCGGATAGGCTGCGCGTGTGGAGGACCTCGACCGGCGCATCGTCGGGCTGCTCGCGTCCGACGGCCGGATGAGCTATACCGACCTCGCCAGGAACACCGGCCTGTCGGTGTCGGCCGTCCATCAGCGCGTCCGCAGGCTCGAGGAGCGCGGCGTGATCCGCGGCTTCACGGTGGTCCTCGACTACGAGCGGGTCGGCCTGCCGCTCACCGCGTTCATCTCCGTGCGTCCGCTCGATCCGGCGGCACCCGACGACACCGCCGACCGGCTGGCCGACCTGACGGAGATCGAGGCCTGTCACAGCGTCGCGGGGGAGGAGTCGTACATCCTCATCGTGCGCGTCGCGTCCCCGGTGGCGCTCGAGTCCCTGCTGGCGCGGATCAGGACAGCCGCGAACGTCACGACGCGCACGACCGTGGTCCTGTCGACGCCGTACGAGGACCGGCGGCCTCTGCCGGGACCCGACGCGTGAGCGCTGTCAAGGCCGACACGGCATCCGTCGGCCCAATTCTTGAGAAAGTTGGCGGCGGAACGCCGCAGACCGGGCCCTCCTGACCTGCGGTTTTGCGCGTTTGCGCTGGTCAGCGAGGAGTTGACAGCAGGCCGGGGAGGCGAGCTAACGTCACCCAGTCCACCGCGGACAAACGAGTCGAGAGCGCGTGTTCCCGGCACTCCTGCGCGGAGGCGTGACGCGAATCGGAGGGGCGTCACCGCCGAGCACCAGGCGGAAGGTGACCGTCGGGACGATGTCGTCCTCGACGTCCGGGGGGTGGCGACCAGGGAGGGCCCGCACACCCAGTAGACAACGGACACGCGGCCGGCAGCCGGCCGACCCGTGGACCGGTCCGAAGGGTATGCGGGCCCTTTCCCCTGCCCACCACTGACAACGCGGCGCGTGTGTCCCGGTACGTTGGAGCGATGCGCTCCCTGCCCACCCTCGCTGCGCAGGACGGCTCATGGCCCAGACGGTGACCGACTCCGCCGACGCCGTGGCCGGCACGAGGCGGCGGCTGTCGCTGCCGATGCCGCTCGGCGTCGCGGTCCCGCTGGCGGCCGTCGCGGGACTGCTCACCATCCTGGCGTTCCCGCGCACCTACTGGTGGCCGACGGCGCCGATCGGCGTGGCCCTGCTGGCACTCGCCGTGCACCGGCAACGGTTGCGGGTCGGGGTGCTGCTCGGCGCGCTGTACGGGGTGGCGTTCTTCCCCGTGCTGCTGTTCTGGGTGCGGGTGGTGGGCTACGACGCCTGGTCCGTCCTCAGCCTCATCGAGACGTGCTACGTCGCGCTGCTCGGTGGTCTGCTCGCGCTGGTGTCGCGGCTGCGCTGGTGGCCGCTCTGGCAGGCGTGCCTGTGGGTGGTGCAGGAGTTCGTCAGGAGCCGCTTTCCCTTCGGCGGGTTCAGCTGGGGACGGTTGGCGTTCGCCGAGACCGACTCGCCGTACACGCCGCTGGCGTCGGTCGGCGGCGCGCCGCTGGTGACCTTCGCCGTGGCACTCACCGGTGGGCTGCTCGCCTTCGCCGCGATCCGAGCCGTGGCACGGCGACCGCGGCCGGTCGCCCTCGCCGCCGGGGGAGCCCTGGCCGTGGCGCTCGCCGGGCTGGTGGTGCCGAGTCCACCGTTCACCGGCGACTCCGTGACGGTCGCCGTGGTCCAGGGCAACGTGCCCCGCCAGGGCCTCGACTTCCTCGGTCAACGGCAGGCCGTGCTGCGCAACCACGCGGCGGCCACCCACCAGCTCGCGGCCGACGCGCGAGCGGGACGCGTCGCCAGGCCCGACTTCGTGCTCTGGCCGGAGAACGCGAGCGACGTCAACCCGTTCGCGGAGCCCGGTGCCAGGGAGATCATCGAGGACGCCGTCCGCGACGTCGGCGCGCCCGTGCTCGTGGGCACGCTCGTCGACACCCCCGACGGCCGGAATCTCGAGAACACCGGAGTCGTCTGGGACCCCGAGACGGGACCGGGCGACAGGTACGTCAAGCAGCATCTCGTGCCGTTCGGCGAGTACGTCCCCCTGCGGCCGATCATGAGCAAGCTGGTCGGACGGCTCGACCGCATCCCGCGCGACTTCGTCCCGGGACGTGACCCGGCGGCCCTGCGGATCGGCGACTACCGCATCGGCGACGTGATGTGCTTCGACGTCGCCTTCGACGACGCGGTGCGGGAGTCGATCAGGGGCGCGAACATGCTCACGGTCCAGACGAACAACGCGACGTACGGGGGCACCCTGCAGCTCGACCAGCAGTTCTCGATGTCGCGGATGCGTGCCATCGAGCACGGCCGTCCGGTCGCGATCGCGGCGACGAGCGGCATCAGCGCGGTGATCGACGCGCGCGGCGAGGTGCTCTCCCAGACCGAGCAGTTCACCAGGGACGTGCTCGTCGAGAAGGTGGCACTCGTCGACGCGACCACCCTCGCCGACCGCGTCGGCCCGTGGCCGGAGCGGGTGATCGGTATCGTCGGGCTCTTCGCGGTGGGTCTGGCATTGTGGCGACGAGAGTGGAGGGTGTCGGGTTGATGACCTCGGGGGCGCGTGATTCGGGGAGCGATCGGGTCCTGGTCGTGATCCCGACGTACAACGAGAGCATGAACATCGAGGCCGTCGTCGGCCGGCTGCGTGCCGCGGTGCCGCACGCCGACGTCCTCGTCGTCGACGATGGCAGCCCGGACGGCACGGGGGAGATCGCCGACCGCATCGCGGCGCGCGACGACGCGGTGCACGTCCTCCACCGTGCGGTCAAGGAGGGACTGGGGCGCGCGTACGTCGCGGGGTTCCGGTGGGGGTTCGAGCGGCACTACGACGTGCTCGTCGAGATGGACGCGGACGGGTCGCACCAGCCCGAGGAGCTGCCCAGGCTGCTCGAGGCGATCGCCGACGCCGACGTGGTGATCGGGTCGCGCTGGGTGCCGGGTGGCGTGGTGCGCAACTGGCCGTGGCATCGCGAGCTCATCTCGCGAGCCGGGAACGTCTACGCACGGCTCGCCCTCGGCATCCCGGTCCGCGACGCGACGGCCGGGTTCCGCGCCTACCGGAGCGTCGTGCTGGAGAAGGTCAGGATCGACGAGGTCGTCTCGGTGGGCTACTGCTTCCAGATCGACCTCGTGCTGCGGGCGCTGCGTGCCGGCTTCCGCGTCGTCGAGGTGCCCATCGAGTTCGTCGAGCGCACCGAGGGCGAGAGCAAGATGGGCACCGACGTCGTGGTCGAGGCGTTCGCGCGCGTCACGCTGTGGGGCCTGCGCCACCCCTTCGGCGGCGGTCGCCCCTAGGGCGTGCGCCCGCGACGTAGCCTGGGGACATGCGCAGGGTCGTGCTCGCTCTTCTCGCCGTCGGTGTGGTCGTGCTCGAGGTCGTCGTGCTCGTGCAGGTCGCCCAGCTGATCGGCTGGTGGACCGTGCCGCTGCTGCTCGGCTGCAGCCTGGTGGGCGCCTGGCTGGTCAAGCGCGAGGGCGCGCGGGCCTGGGCGGCGCTGCGCGACGCCGTGGCGGCTGGTGAGGCCCCCGGCCGGAGTCTGGCCGACGCCGTCGTCGTGCTGGCCGGCGGGCTGCTGATCCTGGTGCCCGGCCTGGTGACGACCGTGCTGGGTGCGGTGGCGGTGCTGCCGTTCACCCGCGGGCTCGCCAAGCGCGCGTTCCACGCGGTGCTCGGCCACCGGCTGAGCGACCTCGAGGCGTCCCTGCCCGGCCCGGACACGACGACCGGCCCGGGCGAGTCTCCGCCTGGGCCGGTCGTCGAGGGTCGGGTGGTTCGGCGGGATCGTTCGACCCCGCCGACCGCGTGACCGCCTACGCGCTGCGCTTGCCGCCGCGGTCCTTGCGCAGGACGGCGAGCCGTTCCTCGAGCAGCTCCTCGAGCTCCTCGAGCGATCGCCGTTCCAGCAGCATGTCCCAGTGGGTGCGCTGCGGCTTGGTCTTCTTGGGCTCCGTCCGCTCCGTGTCGCGCCGGTAAGCCGTGTCACCGCAGGTGCGGCACTCCCACGACGTGGGTATCTCGGCCTCCGCCGCGAACGTCACGTACACGGTGTGCCCCTCGGGGCAGTCGTACGCGACTTCCTGGCGTGGTGCCAGTTCGGTGTCGCGGTCGTCTTCGTAGCTCATTGCCCCGAGGCGGGTGCCCCGCAGGGAACGCTCCGCCATGATTGAGTCTCCTCCCGCCGCCGGTCTACGGGTGTATAACGAGCGAGTAGCCGAACGGATTCCCTCTGTTTGGTCTCAGCGGAGCTTGCGGAGGCGTCTGACGGCCTCCTCGAGCACGTCGAGACGCTTGCAGAATGCCCAGCGTACGAGATGCCTGCTGGCCTCCTGATCGTCGTAGAACACCTGGTGGGGCACCGCGACGACGCCGCAGCGTTCCGGCAGCGTACGGCACAGGTCGAGGCCGTCGGAGAAGCCGAGCGGCCGCACGTCGGTCGTGACGAAATAGGTGCCCGCGGGGCGGAACACGCCGAAGCCGATGTCGGCGAGCCCGTCGGAGAGCAGATCGCGGCGCCTGCGCATGCCGTCGCGGAGGTCGGCGAAGTACGAGTCGGGCAGGCGCAGGGCCTCGGCGACCGCGAGCTGGAACGGCCCGCACGCGGTGAACGTGAGGAACTGCTTCGCGGTCGTGACGGCGCGGACGAGGTCGGGCGGGGCGCAGACCCAGCCGACCTTCCAGCCGGTGACCGCGAACGTCTTGCCGGCCGACGACACCGACACCGTCCGCTCCCGCATGCCGGGAAGGGACGCGATCGGCAGGTGCTCGCGGTCGAACGCCAGGTGCTCGTAGACCTCGTCGGTGATGACGAGGAGGTCGTGCTCGCGCGCGACGTCGGCCACGGCCTCGAGCTCGGCCCTGGAGAGCACGGCACCGGTGGGGTTGTGCGGGCTGTTGAGCAGCAGCACGCGGGTGCTCGGCGTCACCGCGGCGCGCAGCGCGTCGACGTCGAGGGCGAAGTCGGGTGGCCGCAGCGTCACCGGCCGGCGGCGTCCGCCCGCGAGCGCGATGCCGGCGGTGTAGGAGTCGTAGTACGGCTCCAGCGCGACGACGTCGCTGCCCGGCTCGACCAGTGCGAGCAGCGCGGCCGCGATCGCCTCGGTGGCACCGGCCGTGATCAGCACTTCGGTGTCGGGGTCGTAGCTCATGCCGTAGAACCGCTGCCGGTGCTCGGCCACCGCGGCGCGCAGCTCGGGGAAGCCGGGCCCCGGTGCGTACTGGTTGGCCTCGTGCCCGGTGACGGCCTGCGCCGCGCGCCGCAGGACGGGGTCGGGACCGTCGGTATCGGGGAAGCCCTGGCCGAGGTTGATCGAGCCGGTGCGCACGGCGAGCTGGGACATCTCGGTGAAGATCGTGGTGCCGAGGCCGCGAAGGCGTTCGACGAGTACGTCGCGTTCCATGCCTAGATCCTGTCAGGCACGGGATTGCCGGCCTCACGGACCGCCTGTGGCATGTTCGTGGCGAGGAGCAGGAAGAACCCGACGACGAAGAACACGACGAGTGACACGATGGCCGACCGGTAGGAGTCGGTGAGCTGCAGGGCCAGGCCGAAGACGAGCGGCCCGATCCAACTGGTGCCCTTGTCGCTGATCTCGTAGAAGCCGAAGTACTCCGCCTCGCGGCCGCGGGGGATGAGCTGGGAGAACAGCGAACGCGACAGCGCCTGGCTGCCGCCGAGGACGATCGCGATGACGACGCCGAGCAGGTAGAACTGCACGGCCGCTCCGGTCTGCAGGAAGTACGCCGCGACGACGACGAAGGTCCACAGCACGAGGCTGCCGAGCACGACACGCTTGGTGCCGAGCACCCGGGCGAGCCGGCCGAGCAGCAGCGCGCCGACGAATGCCATGAACTGGACGATGAGGATCGTCGAGATGAGGACGGTCTGGTCGAGCTCGAGCTCCTCGGCGCCGTAGACGGCCGCGAGCGCGATGACCGTCTGGATGCCGTCGTTGTACAGCAGGAAGGCCGCGAGGAACAGCAGGGTCTTCGGCCGTTTGCGCAGCGCCGCGATGGTGTGGCCGAGCTGCACGAACCCCGCGGAGAGTGTGCGGCCACCCTCGACGTGGACGGGCGGGCGGTTGCGCAGGCGGCGTAACGGGATGAGGGTGAACGCCGCCCACCAGATGCCGGCCGAGAGCAGGCACAGGCGTACGGCGTCGTCCTCGGCGAGTCCGAGCGACTCGTGGCCGAGGAAGAGACCGAGGTTGAGCGCGAGCAGGAGCCCGCCACCGAGGTAGCCGGTGGCCCAGCCCCGCGAGGACACCCGGTCACGCTCGTCGGCGGTGGCGATGTCGTTGAGGAAGGAGTTGTAGATGACGACGGACATGCCGAGAGCGGTGTTCGCGATGAGGAACAGGACGCCGCCGAGGAGGTACCTGGTGCCCTCGAGGAGGAACATGGCAGCGGTGGCGAGCGCGCCGAGGTAGGCGAACGCGGCGAGGAGCTCGCGCTTGTGCGGCGAGCGGTCGGCGATGGTGCCGGTCACCGGCAGCACGAACACCTGCAGCACGGTGCCGACCGAGACGATGTAAGGAAAGAACGATCCGGCGGAGACGGGGATGCCGAGCGGGTGGACGAGCCCGTCGGCGCCCGCGGCGGTCCTGGCGACGGTGGTGAGGTACGGGCCGAGGAACACGGTGAGGACCGTGGTCGGGAAGACCGAGTTGGCCCAGTCGTAGAAGTACCAGCCGCGCTGCTGCCGGCGCCGCTCGGCGACCGGGACGGCCGCGGCCGGCTCGACCGGTGCGGTCACGTCCGCTCCGCCCGTGGCACCCACGAGCCGCGGTCGAGCAGCACGGCGCGGAGCGTCTCGATCTCGTCGGTGACGATGCCGTCGACGCCGAGGTCGAGCAGGCGTTCCATCTCGGTGCGGGTGTTGATGGTCCACACGTGCACCTGCAGGCCGTTCCGGTGCGCGGTGTCGACGAACCCGCGGGTGACCACGGGGAGACCGCCCGCCTGCACCGGCACCTGGGCGCACCCGACGTTGCGTGGCGCGAGCGGTCCGAGCCTGGTGGTGTACGAGGCGAACCGCAGCCGTGCCGTCTCGGCCGGGCCGGTGGACGTGCACACCGTGGGGCCGAGCGCCTTGCGTATCCGGCGCAGCCGGCGATCGGAGAACGAGGCGACGCAGATCCTGTCCTGGCAGCCCGTTCGGCGGACGAGGTCGATGAACGGGTCGACGGCGCTGTCGGCCTTGACGTCGATGTTGAGCCGGACGTCGGGCCACGCGGTGAGCAGGTCGTCCAGCCGCGGGACGGGCTCGACGCCGCCGATGCGTGCCTCGCCGACCCAGGACCAGGGCAGCCGCGCGATGCGGCCGCCGCGGTCCGTCACACGGTCGAGCGACGGGTCGTGGAACGCGACGACGACGCCGTCGCTCGTGGCGTGAGCGTCGGTCTCGAGGTAGCGGTACCCGAGGGAGACGGCGTGCTCGAAGGCCGCCATGGAGTTCTCCAGGCCCTCGAACGCACCCCCGCGATGGGCGAGCGCGAGGACTCCGTCGTGCTCGAGGTACGGGAACGGCGTCACGCTGCCGATCCTGGCAGGTTCGCACCCGCGATGGGGCACCGGCACGCAGGGGGTCAGCCCGGGAGCAGTCCGACGGTCCGGAGAGCGATGAGTTTCCGGTGGGCCGACGGTCTGTATCCGTGACCGGCACCGAGCCGGTCACCATCCACCGGAGGCCACGATGACCACCACCCCCACCGCCCGTGCCGCCAGCACCGCCGGCGCCGACGTCACCGCCAGGACCGGCTCGCTCCTCAGGACCGGTGTCGTCGCGGCGGCCCTGGCCAGCGCCGCCACCTCGGCCGTCGCCGCCGCGGGCCACGCGGCGGGGATCAGCCTCGACATGGGAGGCGTCCCGCTCCCGGTCAGCGGGTTCGCCGTGCTGACCGCGGTGTTCTCGCTGGTCGGTCTGGTTCTCGCCGCGATCCTATCCCGTACGGCT
The DNA here is from genome assembly GCA_009379955.1 of Streptosporangiales bacterium. NCBI lineage: Bacteria > Bacillati > Actinomycetota > Actinomycetes > Streptosporangiales > Streptosporangiales bacterium. The sequence goes on from WHST01000105.1 coordinate 21,229, forward strand.
CGGCACCCGCGCCGCATCTTCGTCTGGACCACCGTGGTGCTCACCGCGTGCTCGCTGGTCCCGGACGTGCTGGCAGACGCAGCCTCGGTCACCAAGGTGCTGCTGATGACGGCCCACCTGGTCGCCGCCGCCATCGTCATCCCCGCCGTCGCGCGCCGGCTCACCGCCTGACACGCGGACAGCGGCCATGACGACAACAAGCAATGAGGGCGGAACAGCACGGACCACCCGTGAGGTCCTTGACCTGTACAACGATGCTTTCCGGTTGCACGATCCAGGGCTTCTGGATGATCTGATCGCAGACGATTGCGTCATCGAGGACACGGGCCCGGCTCCGGACGGGGTTCGCCGCGAGGGTGGTCAAGCGTGTCTGGCGCGGTGGTCCGAGCTCGCGGGAAACCGTGCGCTGAGCTTCACGCCGGAGGCGGCGGAGATCCACGGGGACCTCGCGGTCCAGCCGTGGGTACTGCAGTGGGGAGACGGCGAGCAGGACCGTGTCCGTGGCGTGAACCTCATCCGGATCCGCGATGGCAGGATCGTCGAGGCGCGCGGCTACGTGAAGGCCTGATGAGGAAGAGAGTGGCTGTGAACTCGACCGACCCCCCAGTGCGGTCAACCCTGTCGTGACCGGGTGCGCGCCCAAAGAACCGTCCGCGGAGCGGCCGTTCCCCTGATCGTCATCTGTCAGCGTGCGGTGGTGTGGCGGGTAGTTGCACCATGACGCGGAGCCCGCCGCCGGGGCGGGGGGTGAGGGTGAGGGTTCCGTCGTGTGCTTGGGTGATGCTGTTGACGATGGCCAGGCCGAGGCCGACACCCGCGTGGTCGGTGCGTATCCGTTCGGTGCCGCGTTGAAACGGCTCGACAAGCGTGGAAACCAATTGTGGGGCGAGCTTCTTGCCGGTGTTCTCGACGGTGAGCACCACGGTCTTGGCGTGAACGGTGGTCGTGACCCACACGGTGCCCTGGTCGGGCAGGTTGTGGACGATCGCGTTGTGCACGAGGTTCGTCGTCAGCTGCATCAGGAGCGCGCCTGAGCCGAGGGCGGGGGTCATGTCGCCGGAGGTCTCGATGGTGAGGCCGCGTTTTTCTGCGAGGGGGAGGAGCGTTTCAGTGGCCTCTTCCGCTATCAGGGACAGGTCGAGGTGTTCTCGGGTGAACGACCGTCGGTCGGCGCGGCTGAGCAGCAGCAGTGCTTCGGTGAGGTCGATCGCTCGGGTGTTGACGAAATGGAGGCGTTCGACGAGCTCGCCGGTGTGGCGGTGCGGATCGTTGCGGGCCACGTCGAGAAGTGTCTGCGTGATCGCCAGTGGGGTGCGCAGTTCATGGGAGGCGTTGGCTGCGAATCTCTGCTGTTCGGCGACGTGCGCTTCGAGCCGCGCGAGCATCGCGTCGAAGGCGTCGGCGAATTCGCGGAACTCATCTCTGCGGCCCGGTAGCCGTACTCGGTGGGAGAGTGATCCGTCCGCGGCCATGCGTGTGGCGTCGGTGATGCGAGCCAGCGGGGCGAGCATCCGGCCGGCGAGAAGCCACCCTCCCGTCAGACCGAACACCAGCAGGAACACCAGCACGACGGCCGCCACTTGGCCGAAGGCTCGCTGGGTGCCGGAGCGGCCTGGCGCGAACGCCCCGCCGATGCCAAGTCTGTTCAATCTGACGAACCCAGAGTCGGGAAAGTATCGGAGGAGGACCAGCCACAGGGCGAGCAGCAAGGCACCTGCGAGCACGAGGAATCCGGCGTAGCTGAGAGTGAGTTTGAGGCGAACGCTCAAACCAGGGGCCCTATCCACGGTCTCCTCCTTCATGCCCGGTGTCTGGTTGAGTGTCGATGCGGTACCCGACGCCGGGCACCGTGGCGATGATCGCGGGTTCGCCGAGGCGTTTGCGCAGTGCCGAGACCGTGATGCGCACGGCGTTGGTGAACGGGTCGGCGTTCTCATCCCACGCTCGCTCCAGGAGTTCTTCGGCGCTGACGACACCGCCTTCGGCGGCGACGAGGACTTCGAGCACGGCGAACTGTTTGCGGGTGAGCGCGACGTAGCGGCCGTCACGGTAGACCTCGCGGCGGAACGGATCCAGCCGTAGGCCTGCGATCTCTCGCACGGGTGGTCTGTTGTGGGCGCGCCTGCGGTCGAGTGCCCTGAGACGGAGCACGAGTTCTTGGAGTGCGAAGGGCTTGGTGAGGTAGTCGTCGGCGCCGAGCCCGAACCCGGTGGTCTTGTCGTCGAGCCGGTCGGCAGCGGTGAGCATGAGGATCGGCATGCCGCTGCCGGAGGCGACGATGCGCTTGGCGATCTCGTCACCGGTAGGTCCGGGGATGTCTCGGTCGAGGACGGCGATGTCGTAGGTGTTGACGCTCAGCAGCTCCAGGGCGGTGTTGCCGTCACCTGCGATGTCTGC
>WHST01000106.1 GCA_009379955.1 Streptosporangiales bacterium
GGGGTATTCACCCGAGTCGCCCAACGCCTGCTGGCCATGGCCGCCGGGATCTGGCACAACTGGACCACCGGCGTCACCAGCAAACGATCACTCACCGCCTACGACCACTGACCAGCAGCTTCACGGAATCATTCATCTAGTGGACGGGAACGGTCGAGCCCTCGCCGCCGAGGGGCCGCCCGTCGACCCAGTGGGTCACGACGGTGCTCACGGCAGCACGGCGGTGGCCTCGATCTCCACCAGCTGGCGCTCGTCGTAGAGAAGCACGACCTGGACGCTGGTGGAGGCGGGCGGCTCGTCCCCGAAGAACTCCCGCCGCACGGCGTGCACAGCGGGGTGGTCGGCGATGTCGGTGAGGTAGGTGACGATCCGGACCACGTCGTCGAGGGTGGCGCCGGCCGCGGCCAGCATGCGCTGCAGGCTGCGCATGATCTCCCTCGCCTGGCCGGCGGCGTCGCCCACGGCGGCCACGCTGCCGTCGGCTTGGCGGGCCGTCAGGCCGGACACGTAGACCATCTGGCCGACGCCGCTCACCTGGACGGCCTGGGTGAAGCCCTTGACGGGCACGTGGTACCCGTCGATGTTGAGCGGCTGGCGGCTCACTGGGCCACCCCGGCCAGGTACTGGCCGTAACCGGCCTCGCCCAGGACCTGGCGGTCCTTGGCGATGGTGGTCCCCCGCAGCATGGTGAGCTCGACGACACCGGTCACCTGGCGACCGATGTAGGGCGTCCAACCCACCTTGGTCTGGAGGCCCTCGTCGGTGAGCACCACCTGACGGCGCGGGTCGACGAGCACCAGGTCGGCGTCCGAACCGGGCAGCAGGGCGCCCTTGCGGGGGAAGATGCCCAGGAGGCGGGCTGGGGCTTCGCTGAGCAGCTCCACCGCCCGGCGCAGCGAGAGCACGCCCTCGGACACGTCGGTGAGGGTGATGCTGTACTGCCAGTCGTACTGGGGCGACCCCATGGCTGCGTTCCAGGCGTCGTGGTCGAGGACCTCGATCTCCTCCAGCGTGTGGGGGGCGTGGTCAGAGTCGATCATGTCGATGGTGCCGTCGGCCAGCGCTTGCCAGATGGCGGCCATGCGCTCGGGGTCCTCGGTGATGTAACCGCCCGGGCAGGCTCGGCCCTTCAGGCGGGCGAGATCGTCTCGAGTGAGGTGGTAGTACTTGGGATCGACCGAGGCGGTCACCCGCTGGCCCCGCTCCTTGGCCTCCCGCAGGAGCTGCAGGCTGCCCCGCGAGTGCGTGTGCACCACCTGGAGCCGCACGTCCGTCAGTGCCTGGAGGTTCACGAGCGTGTTGACGGCGGTGTGCCATATGGCCTCGGTGGTGTAGACCTCGCTGAAGGTCTGCCAGTTCGGGGGCTTGCCGGCCGCGAAGGCCTCGGTCGAGAGCTGTTCGAACAGCGACTGGTTGAAGGGGTGCAGCAGGCAGGGCAGACCCACCTCGGAGATCGTCCGGAAGACCTGGATCAGGCGACCCTCGTCGTTGACCGCCAGGCGGGGATCGTGGGGGTAGGCCCCCGACACCTGGAAGATCTTGAAGCCGGTGGCGCCGGCCGCGGCCATCTTCTTCACCTGGACCGGATCGGTCCCGGCCGCCCAGTGGCCCCAGTCGATGATCGACTTGGCCGCTGCGAGGTCGCGCTTGACCTCGAACTGCTCGAGCGTGTCGGTGGGCGGCTCAACGTTGGGCATGTCGATCATGGTGGTGATGCCGCCTACGGCGGCGGCCCGGGAGGCGGTGTGGAAGTCCTCCTTGTGGGTGTAGCCGGGCTCGCGGGTGTGGGCGTGGGTGTCGATGATGCCGGGCAGCACCCACTTGCCGGTGGCGTCGATGACCTCGGCGGCGTCGGCCTGCTCCCCTGGCCGGAGGATGCCCACGATGGAGCTCCCATCGATGAGCACGTCGGCGGGCACGAGCTGGCCTCGGACCATGACGTCGCCACCGCTGATCCTCGTCTTGTACTGCGGCACGGCCGTTCCTTTCTGTGGGGGGAGGGTCGGTCATGCGGTGGTGGTGGCGGTCGCCGTCGCACCCCGAGGCGACGCCAAGGCGGCGCGCAGCGCCGGCAGCACCTCTGCGCCGAGGAGTTCGTGGGCATCCTCGTACTCGTCGAACTGGAGGCGCAGGTCGAAGACGAGCTCGTCGATGCCGAGGTCGTGGAACTCCATGACCTGCTCGACCACGTCGTCGGGGGTCCCGCACACCACGAGGCCGCGAAGGTCTTCGACCGTGCGGAACTCGCCCGATGGGGGCTTGAGCCAGAACTTGGCGCCGCCCGAGCTGTGGGCTACCTCGTCGACGGGCACCTTCGCCACCGCCGCCTCTCGGGTCGGGGCCACCACGACCAGCGGCTGGATGATGGTGTGCATCTCCGAGGCGCGCTCGCCGGCGTAGTCCTCCAGGTAGCGGAGGCGGGCCTCGAGCGTGCTCATGGGGAGCCGCCCGGGGTACCAGCCATCGGTGTGGTCCACCGCCCGACGGATCGACTTGGGGGTGTTGCCGCCGTAGACCACGGGAATGGGCTCGACGGGGGTGGGGAACAGCTCCACGTCGTCGACGTCGAACACCTGCCCGTGGAAGTCCACCAGGCCGTCATCCCAGGCGTCGCGGAAGATGGCCACCGTCTCGACGAGGATCTCCTCGCGCCGCTCGACGTCGAAGCCGGCCCCGGCGAACTCGGCCGGGCTGAAGCCGAGCCCGACGCCGGCCACGACCTTGCCGCCGTTGAGGAACGACAGGCTGGAGAACTCTTGGGCCAGCTTGAGCGGCCAGCGGATGGGGATGACCACGCCCGTGCCCAGCACCATCCCCTCGGTGACGGCCGAGATGGCCGCTAGGGTCACGAAGGCGTCGATGAAGGTCTTGTCGGGTGCCCTCCATGCCGTGGGGCGACCAGATGAGGTGGTCACGCACCCACAGCGACTCGAAGCCGACCTGCTGGCTGCGAGCCGAGAGCTCGATGATGGCCCGCCGGTCGACCAGTTCGCCGAAGTGGGGGACGAGGTTGCCCAGCCTCATGGCGTCCACCCGACGCCCTCGGGCAGGAGGTGGGCGATCTGGGGCCGCTCGACGTCCTCGACGTCCACGGGGTCGTCGACGATGTGGAAGTCTCGCCCCGCGGGCGCGTAGATCTCGATGACCCGTACCGGCCCCTAGCTGTGATGTCCAGGGAGGTTGTCCCGTCATGTGGCGGTGAGTCGGCCTGACAGGTGAAAGCCTCCGGTTGTGAAGTGAAGTCGTTGGCGGTGACTTCAACTTCACGGTCGTAGGCAGCTTCGGTCTCGTCGTCGCCGGCGTTGATCATCATGTCTCCAGCGGCGAATCCGCTCCGCTACACCCGGGTCGACCCACCGTCGTTGTCGAGGTCCGCGTCGCCCTCCGCACACCGCCACGACTTCGGCCTGGAGTCCTAGCCCGAGGGAATTGACGTGGTCTCAGCCCCATGTCCAGCCTCTGACCTGAGGTGATGTGTGGGGCCGCCTGTCGGAATCGAACCCGTCGACCTATTCATTACGAGAACCGTACTCATGGCCACCTAGGGCATCTACCTGCAACAACATCCCCAGAGCTGACCTCTGGAGCACCCGAACTCGCACCAGCCACCGCCGTTTCGCACCACATTCCGCACCGCGAGGCACCCGTTCAGCAAGCGCGCGTCATGCGGCAGGCAATCTCGATCGGCAAGCCCTCCGCGTTCTCCGCCTCCTCGGGCATGACTGAGTTGTTGCGGTCAACGGACTCGCCGGCTCCTTCCCCAAGGTCGGCGGGTCCGTCTCGGCTTGGAGCCGGGGCAGGGCATGTCCTCGAGGGAATGCCTGCAGCGTGTGCTCATGATCTTCGGAACTCAGGGCTGAGCTCGGCCTTGATGACGGCATGGTGGCGGCGGCACTCCTCCGACCTGATGTTGTCGCTCCCTCTTGACAGTCCGTGGCGCCAAGTAATATGAACATGACGTAGCATTCATGTTTGGAGAGGGTCGGCATGGGCGGTGCAGTGATCCTCGGAGGTGCTCGGACCTCGTTCGGTCGCTTCGGCGGCGAGCTTGCCGGCTACGCCAGTTGGGAGCTGGCCGGCATGGTCATCCGCACCTGTCTCGACGACCTGGGTATAGCCGGCGGCGCGGTCGGTGAGGTGATTCTCGGCGACGCCGTGCTGGCGTCGGGTGCGCTCGTGCCCGCCCGGCGTGCCGTCTTCGAGGCCGGGCTTCCGCAGGAGACGGACTCATTCACCGTCGATCGAGCGTGCTGCTCCGGCATGACCGCGATCGGGCTGGCGGCACAGAAGATCACCGCAGGTGAACATGATGTCGTCGTCGCCGGTGGTGCGCAAGCGATGTCCCAAACCCCTTGGCTGCTGCGTGCGCCGCGGACAGCCGGTAGGCCGCGGGCGGGGAACCTCGAGGCCGAAGACATCCTGCTGATGCGCTCTCCCCTCAGCGATGCGCCGATCGCCAAGTACGTGGGTGAGGTCGCCATCTCCTACGGCGTCGATCGTGCGGCACAGGACCAGTGGGCGGCACAAAGTCACCGCCGGTACTTCGCCGCCCACGATGCGGGTCTGTTCGACGATGAGATGCGGGTACGTCCCGAGGGCCGCAACGGACCACTCGAGGTGGACGAACAAGCCCGGCGGGACACCGACGCCGAGAAGCTTGGCGGTCTCAAGACGGTTTACCGCAGTCCCACAGTCACGGCTGGCAACGCGCCAGGCTTGAACGACGGCGCGGCGGTCGTGGTATTGGCCAGCGAGGCCTACGCGAAGTCTCACGGCCTGACCCCGCTGGGACGCGTGGTCGGCCACACCGGCATGTCAGGTGCACCGGACTCGTCCGCGTATCTGCCGGCGCACGCGCTGCAACGTCTTCTGGACGTCGCCGGATACAAGGTGAAGGACATAGCCGTACTCGAGATCAACGAGGCTTTCGCGGCCACTGCGCTGGTCAGCCTCAAGGTTCTCACCGAAGGCGACCACGATTTGCGTCGGGACGTGGGGGAACGGCTGAACCCCAACGGGGGAGCGGTCGCCATCGGCCATCCGACGGGCGCCAGTGGTGCGCGAATCACATTGACGGCGGCCCTGGAAGCTCGGCGTCGAGGCGGAGGGCTTGCGGCAGCGTCGGTATGCGGCGGCTTCGGCCAGGCCGACGCGATCCTCATCGACGTCGCCTAGCCGCGACGGCTGCACGAAAAGGCGTCAAAACCCGAACACGAGAGTCAGGGCCATACCCGTCGCCCTACTGCGCACGCTGCACAGGGAGGTTCGATGTACTGGTTCTCCCAGCTGCTCAACGGCATCTCCTTGGGCATGGTCTATTACCTGCTCGCGGCCGGGCTCACCTTGACGCTTGGTGTGATGCGAGTGGTCAACCTGACCCACGGTTCGTTCTACCTGATCGGTGGATACGTCGCCCTGTCTGCGATTCGTGCATTCGACAGTCACGTCCTTGCCGCCGCGCTCGCGGCTGCTGCGGGACTCGTGCTGGGCCTCGTCGTGTATCTGCTCATTCGCAATGTAGGCAACGACCTCATGCGGCAGGCCACTCTCACGTTCGGGCTCATCTTCGTCATTGGTGACCTCGCGCTTCTCCTCTGGGGCGGCAGCATCATCACGTTGTCGACACCGGGCATTCTCAGCGAGGCCGTCCACATCGGCTCGTTTCAGTACTCGAGCTACCGGCTGTTCCTTCTCGTCCTCGGTGCTCTCGTCGCCGTCGTACTCGAGTTGTGTGAACGACGCACGATGGTCGGCGCCGTGGTACGTGCCGTGACCGACGACCCGCAGATGGCTGGGGCCGTGGGGCGCAATCCAGCCATCGTCGCGTGCGCCACGTTCGCGGCCGGCGGTCTGCTGGCCGGCGTCGGTGGGCTCCTGGGTGGTCCAATCATCGGCCTCTACCCGGGCGCTGACTTCAACGTCCTGCTCAGCGCCTTTCTGGTCGTCATCATCGGAGGGATGGGCAGCCTGACGGGCTCGTTGATCGGGGCACTCGTCGTCGGCATCGTCGACACCTTGGGGAGGGTCGCGTTCCCAGAAGTCGGTGGATCGGTGCTCTTCGTCGTCATGTTGGCCCTGTTGGCATTGCGGCCAAACGGTCTCCTTGGCGCACGCGCGTAGGTAGAGGAGCGCATGATGGGGACGAAGACCAAAGCGATCGTCACAGTCGTGGCTCTCGCCTGCGCCTGCGGCGTACCAGCCTTCCTTCCGGCGTATCAGGTGACCGTTGCGACGACGACGGCGATCTTTGCCATCTTCGCGCTCGGCCTCAGCCTTCCTATGCGGCACGGCGGACTACCGAGTCTCGGTCATGCCGCCTTCTACGGTGTCGGTGGCTACGCGGTCGCGCTTCTCACCTTGCACGGCGTGACGAACATGGCCTTGTCGATTCTGGTTGCCGTCGCGGCGAGCACGCTGTTCGCGCTTGTCGTCGGACCGATTCTGCTCAGGACCCGGGCCGACTACTTCCTCATGGCGACACTCGCCGTCGGTCAGATCCTGTTCAACCTCACACAGCGGTTCACCGAGGTGACTGGCGGCGAGAACGGCATCACCGGGATGACGGCTGCGTCCGTCTTCGGCGTCAACCTGGGTGAACGTACGAACTTCTATTACCTCTCACTCGTCACGCTGGTGGCCGTGGCCATTCTGGTCGGAGCGCTGGCCCGAGCACCGTTCGGTCATCTGCTCCGCGCGGGACGCGACAGTGCCAAGCGCACCAGCGCGCTTGGGGTGAACGTCTACCGGACGAACCTGACCGCATTGCTCTGGAGCGCCCCCATCTCCGGTCTTGCCGGCGCGCTCGCTTCCTACCAGAGTGGTTTCGTCACACCGGAGGCGTTCTCGGTCGCGACATCCGGTGCTGCGTTTCTCATGGTGGCGGTGGGCGGCCCGGCCTTCGTCGCCGGCCCCATCCTCGGTGCGATCGTCATCGAAGGTCTTTCCGGAGTTCTCTCCCTCTACACCGACCGGACGAACCTCATACTTGGCCTCGTCTACGTGGTGATAGCGCTTCGGGTCTGGCGCGCGTTCACGAAGTCGAGCATCGGGAAGCGCGTGACGAGTCGCGTGTCTCGACTCGTTAAGCGCCGCGCAGAACCTGATCAGCCGGACGGTCCCGTCGTGGCGCAGCAGGCCAATGACCAGCTCGCCCCCGAGCACGAGTCGGCGTCCACACGGAGGTCGGAGTCATGATCAGCGCCGAGAGCATTACCCGACGTTTCGGCGGGCTGCATGCCTTGCGTGGGGTGTCACTGGCGGTCGAGCAGGGTGAACGACGCGCCCTGATTGGCCCCAACGGTGCGGGGAAGACCACTCTGCTCAACGTCCTCTCGGGCGTCGACCGTCCGACGAGTGGCACCGTCAGGTACAAGAGCCGCGCCATCACCACCATGCCCCCACACCGACGCGCTGCTCTCGGAATCGGACGCACTTTCCAAGTGGCAGACCTCTTCGACGATCTGCCCGTGGTGCGCAACCTGGAGCTCGCCATATGTGGACGTGAGCGACTGACGTTCCGGACGTTGCGATCGTTGAGCCGTCATCGTGAGATCGCCGACGAAGCCGTCGAGTCGACACGCCGATGGGGGCTGGAGAACCATGCGGACATCCAGGTAGGGAAGCTCGCCTACGGTGTCCGTCGGATCGTCGAGATAGCGATGGCGATGATGTCCCGGCCCGATCTGTTGTTGCTCGACGAACCGGCCGCCGGCCTGTCGACAGAAGAGATAACCACCCTCATGGACGTGGTGAGCGGTCTCGATCCACAGCTCACCACGATCCTGGTGGAACACAACATGGACGTCGTCTTCGCACTGTGCGAGCGAGTGACCGTACTTGCCACCGGCGAGCTGATCGCGGACGGATCTCCTGAAGAGATCCGCTCCAACGACGACGTCATCCGCGCCTACCTCGGGATGCGGCTATGAGCGACCCCTTGCTCGCGCTGCGCGAGGTCAGCACGTACTACGGGGCCGCGCTCGCCTTGGACCGGCTGTACCTCGACGTTCACCCCGGTGAATGCGTGGCAGTTCTTGGCCCCAACGGCGCGGGGAAAACCACCATGGCGCAGACCATCGCCGGACTCACTCCGCCGCGTACGGGTCAGGTGCTCTTCCAAGACGTCGACATCGCTGGATGGTCGCCGCGCCGCATCGCACGTAGTGGCGTCGCACTGGTGCCTCAAGGCCGGCGGATATTCGGTTCGCTCACCACGGAAGAGAACCTGCGAGTCGCCGTGTCCTCGCGGCAGGGGACCGCCTGGACGCTGTCAGACATCTACGAGCTCTTTCCTCGCCTGTACGAGCGGCGACGGCAGCGCGGCGGAACCCTGAGCGGCGGTGAACAACAGATGCTCGCCCTCGGTCGTGGACTGCTGACCTCACCGCGTCTGCTCATTCTGGACGAGCCCACCGAGGGATTGGCGCCGGTCATCATCGACGGCATCGTCGACGTCCTCAGCAGGCTCAAAGCGGACCGTGTCTCCCTGCTGATCGCCGAGCAGCGCACCGAGTTCGCCTTGAGCCTGGCCGACACGGTGGCACACGTCGCCCCGGGTGGCCGGATCACGTTCCACGGAAGCGTGGCGTCGTTCCGTCAACTGGGTGCCCAAGGAACGACCGACGAGCTAGCGGCACCTGATCGAAGCCGAGGTGCCACGTCGACAACGGACGCAGTAACAGACGAGGAGTGACGACACATGCATGCACAGTCCAGCGCACCGTGGCGGCATGGCCGGCGTTTCCGGCTGTCGGCCGCGATAGGCGCCCTCCTGGCCCTCGTCGCGGTGACGGCATGTCAGGGCGGCGGCGGCCCGGCCGATGACGCGGTGAAGATCGGCATCCTCGCACCTGAAACCGGAGTCTTCGCCGCGTACGGACCGAAGGTCATCAGGGATCCGATCAATCTCTGGTTGTCCAGTAACGGCAACAAGATCGACGGGCGCCCGGTCGAGGTGGTGAAGGCGGACACCAAGAGCACCCCCCAGGGTGCCTTGCGCGCCGCACGCCAGCTCGTGGAGCGTGATGACGTCGACGTCGCCATCGGCCTCGTCAACTCCGCTGCCGCACTCGCGGTGCGCAACTACCTCGACCAGAACAAGGTCGTCACGCTCGTCACGGTGGCCGGCGCCGAGGAACTCACCCAGGAGCAGAAGAGCAAGTACATCTTCCGCGTGGGCTTCGCCAACAGCCAGTTCCACGGTTCTGGGGCCGTCATCGCGCAGAAGGCCGGAGTCAAGTCGATCGCCGCCATCGCCGACGACTACGTTGCTCCGCGCCAGCTGCTCGACCCGTTCCTCCGTGACGCCAAGGAGCTCGGCATCACGGTGAAGAAGGCCGTATACGCGCCGTTCCCCACCACCGACTATGGGCCCTATCTCTCTCAGCTGCGTAGCGTCAGCGGAGACGTCCAGGCGATCGCACCGATGATGTTCGGTGCCGACGGAGTCGCCTTCTTCACCCAGTACAAACAGGCGGGCTTCGACATACCCCTGTACACATTCGGCGACGTGACCGAACAGACCATCTTCTTGGACCAGGTCAAGGAGAACGCCATCGGTAGTGAGACGTACTGGAGCTACAGTCCCTGGCTCGACACCAAGGCGAACAACTCGTTCCGCGAAGCGTACGTCAAGAAGTACAAGCGGCTGCCGGGCGCGTTCTCGATGCAGTCGTACGCCGCGATGCAGTTCCTGCACGCGGGTGTAGCCAAGGCGGGTGAGGAGTTCGGCGAGAGTGACTCCCTCGTATCGGCGCTGGAAGGTGTCACCGTCGACTCACCGGGTGGCAAGCTCACGTTCGACGAGGGTCACGGGGTCAACTGGAACGTCTACCTCAACAAGGTGGTGAAAGGCCCCGATGGTCGAGTGACACAGATACCGACAGGACCCTGGATCGAGAGCCAGCCTCAACGGTCCTCGATCAAGCAGGCTCTCGACAACTACCACTCGTCGGGTGCGCCAGTCACGGAAGCCGCAAAGCAAGCTGTCGCCAAGGCAAAGTGAACCGGAGGCTCATAGGTGGGTGTCGTTGACGCACACGTCCACGTGTACGACGAAGGATTCTGGCCTGCCCGCTGGTTCGACAGCGTTGCCCACCGATGGGCACACCAGCCGCTCGAGCGACGTGATCCCGAAATCGTCCGTCCACGCATCGAGAGCGGTATGGCAGACCCGGACGGATCGAACCTGATCGCTCAGATGGACACGGCCGGGATCGACAAGGCAGTGATCCTGACCCTGGACTGGGAGCTCGGCATCGGAGAGCCGAGCAAGGTCTCCATCGAGCAGATCCACGAGCGTTACCACAACATGGTGGAACTGCACGGTGACCGACTGGTCGCCTTCGCCGGCATCGACCCCCGCCGAGACAACGCGGTGGAACTGCTCGAATGGGCGGTTCAGCGACTCGATATGCGTGGCCTGAAGGTCTATCCGCCTGCGGGCTTCTACCCGTACGACACGCGCCTCTATCCCCTTTACGAGCGATGCCAGGCATGGGGCCTGCCTGTCGTGATTCACACCGGGACGACCATCGCCATGCTGCGACCGCGGTTCGCCAATCCACTCGGCGTGCAGGACGTCCAGATCGACTTCCCCAAGCTCACCATCTGGATGGCCCACGCCGGATTCCCGTGGTGGTGGGACGAGGCCGTGTCGGTCGCCGAGACATCGGCCTCCACCTACCTCGAGCTGTCGAACTGGGAGGAGGAGGCATATCAGCACGAGGAGCGCGTCATTCGCCGTATCGCCGATGCCCGCGACCGAATCGGTGCACACCGCATCCTGTTCGGCACGGATCACTTCTCCGGTCCCAGGTACCGCGGCGAGGACAAGCTCGTCAGCTGGACGCGATGGGTCAGCGGCTTGAGCGAGCGCGCCGCGCGCTACGGAGTCGAGTTCTCCGACGAGGAGGTCGGCCTGATCCTGGGAGGCAATGCCGAGAGATGCCTAGTTCTCGCGCCGAAAGTGTAGAGAGGAACTCGCGTGCACCTGTTGGATCCTGAGGTCGAGAAGGCCACGCCGGCCGAGCTGCGGCGGCTGCAGTGGGAAGGTCTCGACCGCTTCCTCCGCGACCGTGTCTGGTCGAATCCCTTCTATGCACACAAGTACGCGTTGGCCGGTGTTCGGCAGCGCTCCATAACCGATCAGGGGGCCTTCACGTCGCTGCCGACGGTGGACAAGAGCCAGATCCTGGAGGACGTACGCCAACATCCACCGTTCGGATCACGGTCAGTGCTCGATGACTCGGACCTACGGCAGGTGGTGGAGACGACGGGAACGTCGGGCCGAGGCCGCGAGCGGTATCCACTCAACCAGACGGACGTCGACGGGGTACGGGCCATGGAACGCTTCGGTTTCCACTGGGCCGGTGTCACGAAGGGCAGCGTAGTGATGAGCTGCCTTCCCCTCACGACGCGCGCCGCCGGCCAGTGGTACCACGATGCGGTGCGCAGCCTCGGTGGCGTCTTCCTGGCTACCGGCAACTACGACACCGCAGAGAAGCTCCGCTACCTCTCCGAGTACGACGTCAGCCTGCTGTGCGCCAGCAGCCCGTCATACCTGCGCCGACTCGAGGTCGCCGCGTTGAACGAGGGCATGTCTCCACGCGACTTCGGAGTGAGAGCGATCATGGTCGCAGGTGAGCCGTTCTCGATCGATTGGCTCGTCGAGCGGGAGGAGGTCTGGGGCGCGCGAATCTTCGAACAGTACGGGTCCACGCAACGCGCGATCGCCTGGTGCTGCGATCGCGGCGCCGTGCCGGGAGGTGGCCGTGGCGTCCTGCATACGCTGCCGCATCTCGCCCTGTACGAGGTCGTCGATCCCGAGACCGGCGAGGAGGTGGCCGACGGTGAGGCGGGTGAGCTCATCATCACCCCGTTCTCGGCGACGTCGGCATCTCCGCTGGTGAGATTCGCCACCGGCGACCGGGTGACCAAGCTGCCCGCTGACGCTTGCCCTTGCGGCCGTACGTTGCCTGCCTTCGAGGCCGGCACGGTCGAACGGTACGACAACGTGTTCCGCGCCAGGGGTGTCAACTTCGCCGTCTCCGACATCGATGATGTCGTGCTGAACTCGGGCGCGCGCGAGTATCAGGCGAGGATCTACATCGACCAGCGAACCGGACGCGAAGAGCTCGAAATCCTCGCTGAGCTCGAACCCGGGCCTGATCACGGAGAAACGACACTGCGCGAGATCGCCACCCGGCTGCGTGACGCGATGGGTCTACGGTTCGACGTTCGGACGTACGAAGGTTCGAGCCTACTTCCTGAGGGCAAGAGCGATCTGATCAAGCGCCAGCGATGGTCGGATCAACGAGAGTCCCGAGGCGGCAGCGCCGGGACTGGGTCGTCGTCGTGATTCTCTCGAGGCCCGCGGATAGGACGTAGCCATGACATCTGACTCAACGAGGGGCACAGCCATCAAGGCGCCGGAATGGATGGTCTCGAACGTCGCGCCCTCCACGCCGCGAGGCAAGCGCACCAAGGAACGCCTCATGCAAGCCGCTGAGGAGCTGTTCCGTACCCGTCATTACAAGGACATCGCGGTGACGGACATCGCCGCGGCGGGCAAGATCTCGATCGGCAGCTTCTACCGGTATTTCGACAACAAGGAGGAGCTGTTCGTCGTCCTGTTGAGCCAGGTCTTCTGGCGGCTCTATCACGCTACTCGCGGTACCTGGCGCTCTGGCGACCCGTTCTCGGTGAACCTGCTGCGAACGACGACGACCTACCTGACGGCTTACTACGAGAACAGGCACTTCCTCCGGTCGGCACTCGAGACCACTGCGGAGTCCAACAGGGTGCGCGAGATGTGGTGGGCGGTGCGCCGGGACCTGTACACCCACATGGTCGCCAAGCTCCGTGACGACCAGGCAGCCTCATCGTTGCCTCCACTCGACCCGGAGATCACCATCCGTGCCTTGAGCGGCATGGTCGAGGAGTACGCGTTCCGGACGTTCAGCGACGAGGAGTTCGGTCCCGTTTCGGACGCCGACATCGAACCGGCTGCCCGGGTCCTGGCTGAGATCTGGTTCCGGACGCTCTTCGGCGGCAGGGAACCGGAAGCCGACCCGGCAGGCTGAAGGTGGATGGCGGGAGTCGAGGTAGCCAGCTATCATCCCCAGCGGTTTCAGGAGGTCCTTCATGACCACGTTCGGGCTCTCGATGGGAATCAGTCCACGAGAACCGACCCGGCGGGTCGTCGACCTGGCGTCTCGTGCCGAGGGGGCGGGGATCGACGCTCTCTGGATGATCGACTCGCAGCTCGTCATGCGGGATGCCTACATGTGTCTTGCGACGGCGGCATCGAGCACAAGCAGTCTCAAGCTCGGCACGGGCGTGACCAACCCCTTCACCCGGCACGCCACCGTCACAGCGAACGCGATCTCCACGCTGGACGAGCTGTCCGCCGGTCGCGCAATGCTCGGGGTCGGCGCAGGGGACAGCGCACTGTTCCCGATCGGCATGAAGCCGGCGTCCATCAAGGAGATGCGCACGTGGCTCACGCAGGTGGGTGGTCTGTTGGCAGGCGAGCAGGTCACGTTCGCGGAGAGCCACGTTGCTCTGACGACGGCCCGACGGGTGCCGATCTTCCTCTCCGCCAGTCAGCCGCGCATGATCCGTCTTGCCGGTCAGTACGCCGACGGTGTCATCTTGATGGGTATTGCCAGCCCTGACCTGATCGAGATGCAGCTGTCACAGCTCCGCGAGGGTCTGCGGGAGGCAGGCCGTCAGGACAGTGACATCGTCGTCGACTACTGGGCCACGATCTCCATCCGTGACGACCTGGACGAGGCGACCCGGGAGGTGAAGTCCTGGGCGTCCGCCCAAGCGCGGTGGCTCAGTCGGTGGAAGGAGGTCCCACCGAGCCTGGAGAAATTCCGTGCCGAGGCCCAGCAAGCCGCAGCCACGTACGACTTCGGTCAGCACCTGTCCGTCAAGGCAGGGCATGCCGACGTCGTCAGCGATGAGTTCGTCCGGCTGGCTGCGATCGCCGGAGACCGGGAGCACTGCCTGACCCGGTTGCGCGACATCGCGGACCTCGGCGTCGACCGCATCACGTTGACGTTGCTGTCGGGTGGGCGCGAGGAGCGCCTCGAACGATTCCATGACCTGATCGCGGAATTCCGATCGAGGTCAGCCGACTCACCTGTGGCGAAGGATGTATCCGGTGTTTGATGGACTTCTCTGCGTGTCGATAGCCGTCGAGTCATTGGAGAACGCCACCGCGGACTACCAGGAGCGACTGGGGCTCGTTCCCATGGGACCTGTCTACGAGTCCCAGCGCGGCTACGCATTGCGGTGGCGCAACTTCGGCAACGGCGACACCGTAATGCTCGAGCTGTTGGAGGCCACCTCGCCGACCAGTCCCGTCGCCAGGTTCCTGCGTGAGCACGGGGAAGGCGTCTACCAGGTTCGACTGGCGACCGGCGACCTGCTCGGAACGGCAACCGCGTTGAAAGAACGTGGATCGCGCGTCATCGGTGCCGATGATCCGGAACAGACGCCTGAGTTGTGTTGGATCCACCCGGCAAGCACGCACGGCGTGCTGATCGAGCTCGTGCAGACCGGCTTCACCGGGAACCCGTCGGATCACCGGGAGAACCGTGGAGGTACCCGCCGATGAAACCAGCACCGTTCGCCTACCGTCGAGCAGACACCACGGCCGAGGCGGTGACTCTGCTCGCTGACGAGGGTGACGAAGCGAAGATACTCGCCGGGGGGCAAAGCCTCGTACCGATGCTGAACTTCCGGCTCGTTCGGCCCACCGCGCTCATCGATGTCAGCCGCATCGACGCGCTCCGGTACCTGAGTCGAGACGACGACGTGCTGCGGATCGGCGCCCTCACCCGTCACCTCGACATCGAACGCAGTGCCGACCCACGTATCCGCGCCGATTTCGGTTACCTCCGCGATGCCGCGAAGCTCGTCGGGCACTACCCGATCCGTACGGCGGGGACCATGGGTGGCAGCCTCGCACACGCGGATCCGAGCGCCGAATGGTGTCTGCTCGCGTTGCTGCTCGATGCCGAGATCGAGATGACCTCGTTGCGCGGTCGACGTAGCGTCCGGGCGTCGGACTTCTTCAGCGGCTACTACGAGACGGCCCTGGAACCCGACGAGATACTCACCGAAGTGCGGCTACCGGCCCGGTGGTCCCGCGTGGCGCTTCGGGAGTTCGCGCGACGCAGCGGAGACTTCGCCCTGGTCTCCGCTGCCGTGGCCGTCGAGCTGGAGGGCGACGTGTTCGTTGCCGCTCGGGTCGCACTGGGTGGTGTAGCACCGAAGCCGGTGCGAGTGGACTTGGCCGAGCAGGCACTCGTCGGCAGTCACCCCACCGACGAGGTGCTGCGGCAAGCAGGTCGACTCGCAGCCGACGACGTGCGTCCGCCGGCAGACGTGCACGGGTCGTCCGAGTACCGCACGAAGCTCGTCGCGGTCCTCGTCGAGCAGGCGCTGAGGAAGGCGGTCCAACGGTGACAGCGACACCAATCCAACCGGTCGGCCCGGTCATCGGACGGTCTCAGCCGAGGGCGGAGGACCCGTACCTGCTGACCGGACTCGGCAACTTCGTCGATGACATCGAGTGGACGGATGCCCTCGATGCCGTGTTCGTACGAAGCCCACACGCGGCTGCGAGGATCGTCGGCGTCGGCACCGACGAGGCGCTGGCCTTTCAGGGTGCGGTGGAGGTGCTCACCGCCGCCTCGTTCGCCGACGTCGGCGGCATGCGTCCCATGCTCGGTTGGGACAGCTTCGTCCCCACGACGCTGCGTCCGCTCGCCGCGGATACGGTTCGTCACGTCGGCGAGCCGGTTGCCCTCGTCGTGGCCGATTCTCCTTACCTGGCGGAGGATGCCGCCGAACTGGTCGATGTCCGTTACGATCCGACGGCAGCCGTCGCCAGCGTCGACGCGGCAGTTGCCGACGGGGCACCGTTGGTGCATGACGACGTGCCTGGAAACGTCACCCTCGACGTCACCGTGGCTGACACCCCGGGAATCGACGAAGTGCTCGAGAAGGCGGACGTTGTCGTGGACGTCACCGTCACCTCGAGCCGACAGTCGGCATGTCCCATGGAGGGCCGAGCATGCGCGGCCCGGTGGAGTGCGCGCGAGCGTAAGCTGATCGTCTACTCCTCGACCCAGATACCGCATCTGTTGCGCACCGCGGTGGCGGCAGCGCTCGGCATGGACGAGCACCGGGTACAGGTCATCGCCCCCGATGTCGGTGGCGGCTTCGGCATGAAGTGCGCTGTCAGCCGTGAGGAGATCGCGGTCGCCGCCGCCGCGTACCTGCTGCGTCGCCCGGTGAAATGGGTGGAGGATCGCCAGGAGAGTCTGCTGTCGGCATTTCAGGGACGCGAGCAGCGCTATGTCGTGCGCGCTGGGTTCAGCTCGACCGGCGAACTCCAAGGCATCATCGCCGACATCAGTTGTGACGTTGGCGCCTACAACTGCTTCCCCTTCACCTGCGCCGTCGAGGTGCTCGCAGCACCCGCTCAGGTCCCAGGCCCTTACCGGGTGCAGAACTACAGGGGACGAGCACGCGGCGTGCTCACCAACAAACCGCCCATCGCTCCGTACCGAGGAGTGAGTGGACCGCAGGCGATACTCGCCATCGAACGCCTCATGGACAAGGCCGCGCGGGCCCTGGACCTGGATCCCGTCGAGATCCGCAGACGCAACGTGATCGTCGATGGCGAGTTTCCGTACCACACCGTCACCGGTGCTGTTTACGAGCAAGGCAGCTATCTGGCTGCGTTGGAGCGCTGTGCTGCCGAGCTCGATGTCGGCGCGTGGCGCGAGCGGCAGGACCGGGCGCGTGCGGAGGGTCGACTGATCGGCATCGGCTTCTCGTGCTTCGTCGAGGGTGCGGCATTCGGATCCACGGCATACGCACGCCGGAAGATGGACATCGTGCCCGGTGCCGAGAACGTGACCGTACGGATGGACCCGACCGGCGCCGTCGAGGTGCTCGTAGGGACGCATTCCCAGGGCCAAGGTCACGCCACCACCTACGCTCAGCTGGTGGCCAACGAGCTGGGCGTCGACCCTGGCCGCGTCCGGGTGGTTCAAGGCGACACCGACGTCGTGCCACATGGTTGGGGCACGTTCGCCAGTCGTTCTGCCGTGATCGGCGGAAGTGCGGCGAAGCAGTCGGCAGTCCGGCTGGCCGATCGACTACGCGAGGTTGCCGCCCATCTCCTGGAGGCAGCTCCGGACGATATCGAGCTCGTCGGCGGTCGAGTCGGGGTCCGTGGGTCACCGGGCACGGGATTGGACATCGGCTCTGTCGCCCGCACCGTCTACCACAGGAGCCACCTCGTCCCACTGGAGCTGCGCGGTGAGCTGATATCGACAGCGGCGTTCGACTCCCCTGGAACATACTCCAACGCCACACACGGAGCTGTGGTCGAGTTGTCTCCCGATACCGGCCAGGTCCGTATCGAGCGGTACGTCGTCGCCGAGGATTGTGGTGTGGTCATCAACCCGATGATCGTGGAGGGCCAGATTCGAGGCGCGGTAACGCAGGGCATAGCGAGTGCCCTGTACGAGCGCCTGGTCTATGACGAGGACGGGCAGATGCTCACCTCGACACTCATGGACTACCTGGTACCGACGGCACACGAGGTTCCGAACATCGAGATCTGGCATCTGGAGACGCCGTGCCCCACCAGCAAGACAGGCGCGAAGGGCATGGCAGAAGGTGGAACCATCGGTGCACCTGCGGCAGTCATCAACGCGGTCAATAACGCCCTGCCCCGGCACGCCGTGTCATTGGATAGCATCCCCGTGCTTCCGGAGGTCGTGCTGTCCGCGATCGAGGGCGAACACCGCTGAGGAGCTGAAGCGATGACTGAACACACCGTACAGGTCACAGTGAACGGCGAACATCGTACCGTGACCGTCGAAGCTCGGCGCCTCTTGGCCGACATGCTTCGCCACGATCTCGGCAATCACGGCACTCATCTCGGGTGCGAACACGGAATATGCGGAGCATGCACAGTGCTCGTCGACGGACAACCCGTTCGGTCCTGCCTGACCCTCGCCGTGCAAGCGGACGGTCGAACGGTCGACACGGTCGAAGGGTTGGGCACCCCTGAGCAGCTGAGCCCGCTACAGGAGGCCTTCTCCGCCAACCACGGCCTCCAATGCGGCTTCTGCACACCGGGTTTCCTCATGCTGGCAACCGGATACCTGCGAGAGACCAACAACCCCAGCGACGATGAGATCACCGACCTCGTCGCATCTAACCTATGCCGATGCACCGGCTACCAGGGGATCATTGATGCCGTCCGAGACGCCGCCCGGCGTCAACCGTAGTTGAGCAGCAGACAAGAACCCCCGCGTAGAAGGTCGCCGCGGCTGAGCTCGCCAACTACCACTCCTGCCGGCTCTCGACCCACCCGCGAGGAAGGAGCCCACCCATCCCTTAACGGCAGGCCGGGTCTATTCCCGGCCTGGATGTGGGCCCTGGCGCGCCGGTGCTGACTCGATCTCTCGGCGCGATTGATCTCGGTAGCGGTATCGCAGACGAAGCCGTTGCGCAGGTGGTCGAACACCGCGAGGGTTACGTTCAATGAGCCTCTGAAGTCCTCGTAGTGACTGCTCATCAGACTCCCTCCGATCACAGACTTCCGGTCGACTGGACGCCAAGGTTATGTCGCCGCTCGACACTTGGCATTGACCCACAGAACCCACGTAGGCATCAGAACCCGGTGACGCCGGCCAGGGGCTCGAAGCTGGACCCGTTCAAGCCGGCCATCGACGAGATCCTGCGCGTTGATCTGACTGCGCCGCGCAAGCAGAAGCACACGGTGACCCGGATCGTGGACCGATTGATCACTGAGCACGGCATGGTCGGGATCTCCTACCAGGTGGTCCGCGGCTATGTCGCTGGCCGCCGGCGCGAGATCCTGGCCGAGTCCGGGCGCGGCCCGGACACCGCGTTCCTGCCGCAGACCCACAAGCCCGGGTTCGAGGCCGAGGTCGACTTCGGGACGTCGCGGTGCGCATCCGCGGCGAGCAGGTGATCTGCTACCTGTTCTCTTTCCGGCTGTCGTTCCCCGGCAAGGCCGTGCACCGGATCTCGGTTTCATGCGGGCAGGAGGCCTTTCGAAGGCCACGCTCACGCCCTGTCCGTGCTGGGTGGTGTCCCGGTCGGCAACGTGCGCTACGACAACCTGAAGCCGCCGTAGCAAAGATGCTGGGCCTGTCGCGGGCCCGGGTCAAGGCTGACCGGTGGATCGCGTTCCGCTCCCACTACGGCTTGAACAGCTGGTACTGCCGCCCCGGCCAGGTCGGCACGCACGAGAAGGGCGGCGTCGAAGGACAGATCGGCTGGTTCTGCCGCAACCACCTGGTCCCGATCCCCGAAGTCGACAGCATCACCGATGCTGAACGCGCTGGCCACCCAGTGGGACATCGACGACGACAACTGGCCAGATGCAGGTTCAGCTCCAAGTCTTCCGCAGCGCCCAGCGATCGGATCCGGGCGATCCGGGCAGGCGCCTGCTCGCCCCACCATCCGGCCATGGCCTCGGCGGCGGTCGGGCCGGGGATCCGGCCTTCCTCCGGGGCGAGCTCGTAACTGCGCCAGGCGATCTCCAGGCTGTCGCGGTCGGCGAGGTTCGCCAACGCTGCCGTCAGGCGTCTTTTGCCGATGTAGCACCACGGGCACAGCACATCGGCGTATATCTCTAGCCTCATGAACGTCCTTGGTAAGTGATCGTGGCTGTTGGGCCACAGGTGTTCGCCTCACCCCGCGTCGCGCCCATGCAAGGGCAGGGTGAAGGCGCCCCACTGAACGGGGTTTCGGCGATCAGGAGTCGAGGCGCTGTGGCCCGGGACCGAGCTCTCGGGCGATGGTGTAGGTGGGAATCCCGCTCATGCGCGGTCATCTGTGGCAGCCTCGAATCGATCGAGAAGTACTCGAAGGTCTGGTTCACGTCGTTTCGGGTGATCACGGCATGCCTAGTGAACTGCTCACCGTCGTCGTTCTCCGCCAACGTCATGCTCTCCTCGACGTAGGCGTCATGGACGAGCCGGCGATGCGCTGTTGCCGCCGGCAACGTCACCGGATCGCTGCCGGGACCTGCCCACGTGCGTTGCCGCACGTCCCATGTCCCGGCCAGCTGGGTCAGCAGCGCCCGGTGCTCGGCCTGCACCGCCACGTGTGCGGTGCGCACGTCCGGCCCCCGCGGCGGCTCGGCAGCGGCGGCGCCGGGACCGAGAAGCAATGCCCCCAGACACAGCACCACGGCGACCATTCTGGCGCGTGATCGCATCTTCACCATGGCCGTCACGATCGCGTCGAGACTCTGCGGCAACAAGCACGATCTGGTTCACTGTCGTGAAGCCAAACTTCACGATGGCCGGAGCAGCCATGGAGCTGAGAGAGAGCGAGGCATTCCTCGCTGTCGCGCGGCATCGACACTTCGGTCGTGCGGCGACCGCTGCCGTGGCGTCCAGTTCGAACCGCAACCGGGTGTCGTCGATCTGCTCGAGGTGTTGCACCCGCCTGGGCGAATACCTCGTCGAACTCCTTCGTCCGTACGGGCTGTTCGACGGTGGGCAGCGTGCAGCTGTGTGGAACCCACGATCCGGAGATGTCCAGCTCTGAAGCAGTCATGTCTCGACGGTAAACGTGTACCCAGGTACCAGATGCAAGTCTCTTCAGTAGCCGCCTGCCGGTGTGATGATCCAGTGCAGTCGAGCGCGGTGTCACCGCCCCATCAAGTCACGCATCCTTCAACACGGGCGGTTGACACGGCAGCGCGAAGGGGTGCCAGCCAGTCGGAGTGACGTCGACGTCGAGGTCGTGGCCCGCGGTCGCGGGCCGTGGACGGCAGCAGGGCAGGGCATTCATCGGGGCGTGAGTCCGAGTTGGACGAGGCGGCGGTGGGTGTCTTCGAGGCCCCAGGCGTGCACGATCTTCTGCTCCTTGATGGTGAAGATGTAGACCTCGGGGATGCGGGTGAAGCGGCGGCCGGTGGGTGGGTGGCCGAGCCATGGGCGGGTGTGAGTGCCGGTGCAGGCGAAGTGGCCCACGACTTTGTCGCCCTCGGCGATGAGGTTGATGATCTCCATGTGACCGTCGGGGAAGGACTCGCGGAAGGGCCTGATCCAGGCGCGCGCGGACCGGGTCAGGTTCCGAGCGTAGAGCTCGTCGATGAGGTCCAGCCCGTTGAATACCTCGTCGACGAGACGGGTGACGATGGCCTTGTTGGCCTCGACTTCGGTGACGTCGAGCATCTGTCCCCTCTCACGGGCGGGGTGCGTACATGATGACGGCGACGCCGATGAGGCAGAATGCGGCGCCGATGAGGTCCCACCGGTCGGGGCGGAAGCCGTCCGTGACCACACCCCACAGCAGGGAGCCGGCGACGAAGATGCCGCCGTAGGCGACGAGGATGCGACCGAAGTGCGGGTCGGGTTGGAAGGTGGCGACGAAGCCGTAGGCGCCAAGCGCGAGGATGCCGCCGAGCATCCACAGCCAGCCGCGGTGTTCGCGGACGCCCTGCCAGACCAGCCAGGCGCCGCCGATCTCGGCGAGCGCGGCGAGCACGAACAACGCGATGGAGCGGGCAACGAGCACGGGCGGTTCCTTGTCTGCGGGGAGATCAGCTGACGGGCGGGTCGAACAGGGCGCCGAGCATGGGCTGGCCGTCGACGGAGGCCCGGATCTGGACGTGTAGGTGTGGTCCGTCGAGGTGCAGGCGGAAGTCGAAGAACGGGCAGCAGGTCTGTTCGGCGGCGGCCAGCTCGGCGACCTTGGCGAGCCGCTGGACGGGCACGGTGAACCGAAGGCCGTCGGGGATCGATCCCTGGACGGCGCCGGCGAGCACGTCGTGCCACTGCTGGGCGCGTTCGCCGATGTCGTCGGCGGTCAGCGAGCAGGCGACCGGAGCGTCCCGCCACCGTTCCCGCGGCGACTCATCGACACCGGGTTGCGCGGCGGGACCGTCGGCCGCAAGAGTGAGGAAGCCACAGTTGGGATCGCAGCGGCCGGACCGGTCGGGCAGCGCGTCGAGATGCGCGAGCGCGGCCCGCAGCGAGGCGATGAACGCGGCGACCTCCGCGCCGCGCTGTTGAGCTTCGGCGAGCCTGGCCTGAAGCCGGGGCCGGAGGTCGGTCTTGACCTGTACGCACGCGCCGTTCTCCCACACGTGCAGCAGCTCGGCGATCTCCTCCAACGGCAGCCCGAGTCGTTTGGCGGTGCCGATGAAGCCAAGCCGCTCGATCGCGGGTTCGTCGTAGAGACGGTATCCGGCCGGAGAGCGCTCGGCGGGCAGCAGTCCGGTCGACTCGTAGTACCGCAGCGTGCTGGCGGGCACCCCGGTGCGCTCGGCGAGCTGGGAGATTCGGTACGCGCTCATGGCCAGACGGTAAACCTTCGAGTCGACTCGAAGGTCAAGGGTGACACTAGATGTCCGATAACAGTATTCGCCTGGTCAACCAGCGCCCCGAACGCGTCTCCCTCCAGGTCGTCGCCGCGATCTGCGAGATCAGCGACTCGCCTGGATCAACGAACTCGTCAATGGCGCCAGCGAGTCCCTTCCCTACCGAGTCGCGGGCATGCTGCTGCTTCTCTACGCCCAGCCCCTCGGCAAGGTCGTCACACTTCAAGCCGACGTTGTCGACGACAAGTCCGAGGGCATGACCAGCACCCTCGGACAGCGGCCAACCGACGTGCCCGAACCGTTCGCACAACTCCTACGTGACCACATCGCACGGCGACCGAACCTGCGCACCGGCGCCGGACCGGACAGCCCCTGGCTATTCCCCGGCACCCTCGCCGGACGGCACCTCCACGCCAACACCGCCATGGACAGACTCCGCGACCTCGGCGTCAACCTGCTCGGCGCCCGCAACCGAGCCAACGGCGAACTCGTACTCGAGTGCCCTCCATCCGTAGTTGCCGAAGCGCTCGGCTACAGCGCCCAGGTCGCGTTCCTGCACGCCGACAAGGCCGCCGAACCATGGGCTCGCTACGCCGGACGCTCCATCAAGTCGCCGTGATTATCAACGCGCTAATGCCCATGACGGGCACGTCGTTCTGCCCGACCGCCGAGAAACCCGTTGCGAGTGGCCGGCATCAGATGTGTGGTTGATCGCAACCAATCACGGGATGGAACAAGACGCGCATGTCGCTGCCCACCCCCACGCTGCACACCGCTCGCCTTCGACTGCGTCCCGTCGACGACGCGGATGCGAACGACCTCTTCGCGCTGCATAGCAGCGCCCACGTGTTGCGCTACTGGGACGCGCCGCCGTGGAGCGAACGCGTGCGCTCCGAGCGGTTCATCACGGCTTGCCGGCAGATGGCAGAGGGAGGCACCGGGGCACGGCTGGCCGTGGATCGTGTCTCCGACGGGGCGTTCATCGGCTGGTGCAGCCTGAACCGGTGGAATCCGGACTAC
>WHST01000107.1 GCA_009379955.1 Streptosporangiales bacterium
CGAGCTGGTCCGCGCGGGCACGCTGACCTGGCTGTTTTCCGGGCTGCGCAGCGACGAGATCGCCCGCCTGCGGGTCGGCTGCATCCGTTGGCACCACGAGGGAACCGCGATCACCGGTGACTCCGATCAGGTCCTGGCGCGCGACGCGGTCTGCCTGCTCGACGTGCCCACGCACAAGACCGGCACCGCGTTCACCAACCCGGTCGACCCGATCCTCGGCCAGGCCCTCGACACCTGGCAGACCTTCCGCCCATCCCAACCACCGCTTCTCGACCGCCGCACCGGCGAGCGAGTCGACCCGCTGTTCGCCGTCCGCGCCCGCCGAGTCTCCTCGTCCTACATCAACAACACGATCATCCCGATGCTCTGCCGCAAGGCCGGCGTCCCCGCCGCCGACGTGCGAGGGAACATCACCAGCCACCGGGCCCGGTCCACGATCGCCAGCCAGCTCTACAACGCCAAGGAACCGATGACACTGTTCGAGCTGCAAGCCTGGCTTGGGCACCGGTCGCCGCAATCCACGCAGTACTACGCGAAAATCAGCCCCACCACGCTCGCCCGGGCCTACACCGACGCCGGCTACTTCGCCCGCAACGTCCGCACCATCGAGGTGCTCATCGACCGCGACGCCATCACCACCGGTGCCGCTGCCAACGGCGAGCCCTGGCAGTACTACGACCTCGGACACGGCTACTGCACCTACACGTTCTTCGAGCAATGCCCACACCGGATGGCCTGCGCCCGTTGTGACTTCTACACCCCGAAGGCGTCGTCCAAGGGACAACTGCTGGAGGCCAAGAACAACCTCCAACGGATGCTCGCCAACATCCCGCTCACCGACGACGAACGCGCCGCAGTCGACGACGGCCACACCGCGCTCGACCAACTCCTAGAACGACTCGTCGACGTTCCGACACCGACCGGGGCAACGCCCCGCGAGATCGGCGGCCGAGCAACGCCGACCCTGCTGCCGATCGTGTCGGTCAGCCACAGCAACCAAGGATGAACTTGACAGACTGGATTCCACGTAACTACTAAGACGATCAAGAGGCAAATGTACGGCCGCGCCAAATTCGACCTCCTCCGCAAACGCGTCCTCCTCGCCTAACATCACGGAATTTGTGCCAGAACCATAGAGTTCACCGTGGGATCGTCACCGAAGTTCCACACCACTCGGGACATGCCTCCCGCCTGGACCTCACCAGTTACCAGCGTTTCGCACCACAATCCGTACCACGAGGACGACGTGGTCAGCGGCCAACGGCGTAGCCCTGCATGCCGCGCGGGTTGGCGGCGCCCCACAGCACGCCGGGGCCGGTCTGGGTCGCGGCCGACGGCGGAGAGACGGCCGAGACTCCAGGCGCCGGCTCGGGTGATCCGGTGGCCGCGCCGCTCCAGCGCCGTCACGACGTCCTCACCCAGGCGGTCCTCGACGACGACACCGCCGGGCTCGCGATGCCGTGGCGCAGAATGAGCTGCGCGGAGGTGCTGTTGAACGCTGGCGCGACCTTTCGCGATCGCCCCGGTTACGTTCCTCGACCGTGTGCACGCAGATCAGCGCCGCCCGGCTGCTGCTATGCCCGGCCCGATGCATCAGCTCGCGTACATTCGCCCGGGCCACCCTGCGGCCTGAGAACGTCGCCTTCGTCCACAGCCGCAGGTTCCCCTCGTGATACCGCTGATTGCGTCCCTGTCGGCCCCTTGTCGTGCGCGTCGCACTTCGAGGCGTATTCGACGGCGAGGAGCCGGTTGGGCGGCCAGCCGCGGTTGCGCCACAACTCACCGTGCCGCGGCGGTTCACTCGCCATGGCACGGCTACATGCCCACCGGTCGGACACTAACCACAGACATCCCGGGCGGCTCAGTCTCGGGGGTGCCCGATGCGTGCCGGTTGCCAGGACTCGGGCCCACGCCGGAGAGCCGACCGACATCGCGAGACCGTGTTTACGGTTGACAGCTTACACTGCCCGTGGGATGTTCCTCCCTAAGCACGTGGCGGTTGGACCGATGGTCAGGTTCGTGCCGTGCAGATGTCTTCGTGGACCACGACAGGATGCGCATGAGGCCGATCGCAACGCCGGACAGCGCCGCCATGGGGCCGCCTCAGCGTGGGCGGTCGGAGACCCGAGCGGCGGGCACATCGTCTCGGCCTGTGCAGTTCGACGTGCGGGGGCACCAGTACACCGGCACGCTCGTGGTACCGGATGGACATAGCGGTTCGGCGCCGGTCGTGGTCCTCAGCCGGGACTGGCCAGTTGCGACGCCTACGGCTGTGGCAGCCGCGACAACCTGCCTCCCCGCGGCCGGCTTCGCCACCTTCGGCTACCGGTCGAGTTCCCCTCGATGCGAGCAGACACGGCTGCGCCCGAACGAACTCGTCATCGCCTTGCGGGCCGCCGTAGCTCGGTTACGCAGCGAACCCGACATCGACAGCAACCGCGTAGGCGTACTGGGGGTCGGTCCCATAGCGGGCGGCGTCGCCCTGGTCGCGGCGGCGGACGATCCTTGGGTCAAGGCGGTGTACGTGCACGATCCGGTGCTGGACGGCGAGTCCTGGATGAAGGAGCGCGCGGAGTTCGACGACGAGGAGTGGGACTCGCAGGTGGCGGAGACGATGGCCCGGCTTCGTGCGCGAACGGTAGGCGCCGCGGATGCGGACCACGTCTTGATTGGCCGGTCCGGTGCCGCGGATGCGATCGACCTCGTCGCATTTGATCATCTGCTTCGTTTCCGGCCTGCTCAGCACGCCGCGCGGATCCCGTCCTCTCAGCTGAGGGTGATGCGGACGGGTGATGCGACAGGCGAGTGCGTGGAGGACATAGTCGCGCAGGGCGCCAGTTGGTTCGGCGACGCTCTGCGGACCGCGGACTACGACGTCTCGTACGAGGCGGTGTAGCGATGTCATACGCATCGACGCCACTGGGAGACTGACGTGATCGAGTTCGCTCATCTGAGCAAGACGTACACCAAGGGACGAGGAAAGAAACTCTCGGAGCTGCTCGTCCTCGACAACATGAACTTTCAGGTCCCCGAGGCGGAGTTTGTGTGCCTGCTCGGACCGAGCGGCTGCGGCAAGACAACGCTGATCCGAATCGCTGCGGGTCTCGTCACTGCCGATGCCGGCACCGTCGTCCTGGACGACCGCGTGGTCACCGGGCCGGGGACTGACCGCGCTCTTGTCTTCCAGAGCTACGGCCTCCTGCCGTGGCGGTCCGTCCTGCGGAACGTGGAGTTCGGTCTCGAGATCAGTGGCATGTCGAAAAGTGAACGCCGCGCGATCGCGCGCGAGAAGATCAAACGGGTCGGCTTGGAAGGCTTCGAGTCGCACTTTCCCCATCAGATCTCCGGCGGGATGCAGCAGCGCGTTGGTCTGGCTCGCGCGCTCGTCCGCGACCCCAGCCTGTTGCTGATGGACGAGCCGTTCGCCGCGGTGGACATGCAGACCCGCGAGACCCTGCAGGAGGAACTTCTGAGGGTCTGGACCGAGTCGAAGCGAACGGTCATGTTCGTGACGCACAGCATCGATGAGGCGATCTACCTGGCCGATCGCGTGATCGTGATGCAGGCGAACCCAGGGAAGATCGTTGAGGACATCACCGTGGACCTGCCGCGTCCACGGTTCGACTACGACGTCAAGGCCACCGCCGAGTTCGGGGAGCTGCGGCACAGGTGCCGAGAAGCACTGGGGCAGCGAGTGCCAGCCTGACTGGAGGAATACATGCGCATTCGGAGTCTTGGAATCGTCACCCTTATCGCCGCACTTGCCTGCTCTCTTGCCGCCTGCGGTGGTTCGAAGAGCGATGAGAGCGGGTCGTCCGACCTCGGCACGATCAGGCTCGGGCTTGGCACGACGCCACCCGACCTTACCGCCAACCAGTTCTACTACGCGGTCAAGAGCGGCTTCTACAAGAAGCGTGGTCTCAACGTCGACATCTCCCCATTCGCGGACGACCAGACTGCCGTCCGTGCGCTGCAGTCCGGCGAGGTGGATGTGATCTGGACCGGTGCCCTGGCCGGCATGAGCGCCATGCAGGGCGGAGCCAAGATGAAGGTGATCAGCGCCACCGCACCCGTGCTCGGGTTCGAGGTCGTCGGGATCCAGTCCATCAAGCGACCGAAGGACGTGGAAGGGCACAAGCTAGGCATCTCGGCACCGGGTGCGGTCTCGGCCGTGACGCCGATCATCATGCTGCAGAACGACGGTGGCGATCCCAAGAAGGTGCAGGTGCTGCCGATCGGCGGAAGCGGCGCTCGTGCGGCCGCACTCGCCGCGAAGAAGATCGATGTCGCCGTACTCAACCAGCCGTACGTGTCGCAGATGAGCAAGTACCCGTTCCTGCACGTGATCGCCAAGGCCGCTGAGGCGATTCCGGACTACATCTACTCGTTCGAGATGACATCGGATGAGGTGATCAAGGATCATCCGAAGGCGTTGAAGGCGTTCGTCGCCGGAAGCGTCGAGGCCGACAAGTGGGCGATCGCGAACCCCGACAAGGCGGTCCAGATGAGCCATCAGGTGCTGCCGGACGTCCCGGTCGAGGACCTGAAGCTGGCCATCGACGACATGGCGAAGACCAGCTACTGGAGCACCACAGGCGACGTGAGCCAGAAGCAATGGGACTTCACCACGAAGTCGCTGTTGGACAACAAGCTCCTACCCAAGCCGATCGCCTACTCGGATTACGTCGATACCCAGTTCTCAGCGAAAGGCTGACGCCCATCCAGGACGCAGTACCCGAGAGACGGAGGTAGCTGATGCTGCGACTGCGCCCGTTCACCATGCACAAGGCGACGAGCGCCATGGACGCGTGCGACAGGCTGACCGAACTGGGTGAAGATGCCACCTGCTATGCGGGCGGTACGGAGCTCCTGATCGCCATGAAGCTGGGCATGGCACGGTACGCACACCTGGTCGACGTAAAGGCGATCGGAGAGCTCCGGGACATCACCGTCGAACCGGGTTCGGTGACCATTGGCGCCGCGGTGACTCACCGGCAACTGTCGCGGTTCACCGAGCTCCCCGGCACGCTGTCGCTGTTGACCGAGGTGGCCGGTCGCATCGGTAACCCGCGCGTGCGTACGGCGGGCACCTTGGGCGGCAGCCTGTGCTTTGGAGAGCCGAGGTCCGACCTGGCGATACTGGCGGTCGCGCTCGACGGCCAGTGCGACCTCGTCTCGGCGGGCGGTACGCGGACGCTGACGGTGGAGGAGCTGGTCGCAAACCCTTACGCCGCGGACCTGCGGTTGGGCGAGCTCATGACGCGTGTACGGCTAGCTCCGTTCCCGGGTGGCTGGCGCTTCGCCTATCGGAAGATCCAGTGGGAGGAGCGCCCGCTGATGGGCATGGCGGTCGGTTTGCGGGAACCGCAACCGGGCGTGGTAGCGGACAGCAGGCTCTCGATCGGCGGAGCGGATGTGCCGCCGCAACGCGTCAGACCGGCCGAAGAGCTGCTGCGCGGTTCGGTCGCGGAGCTGCCCGAACGGGTAACTGCAGCCGCCGCAGCTGTCAACGAGGCGACCGAGTGGGTGGACGGCGATGGGTACTCGGCGCTTTACAAGGCGCACCTGGCGGAGGTCCTGTTACGGCGGACTGTGACGGCCGTAGCCGCCCGCAGCGGTACAGCGACCTCGGTGACGGGGGAGGCCTGATGGGCTGTTCCGACCAGTCGAGGGGTTCGAGCGACGGGCGTCGGACGACATTGACGTTCACCCTCAACGGTGAGCGGGTCGAGCTAGAGGACGTGGAGTACAGCCAAACGCTGCTTGAAGTGCTGCGCGATTTCCTTGACCTGTTCGGGGTCAAGGCGTCCTGCGAGGTGCAGGTGTGCGGCGCCTGCACCGTGCTAGTGGACGGTGCGCCAGTG
This sequence comes from Streptosporangiales bacterium, assembly GCA_009379955.1. Taxonomy (NCBI): domain Bacteria; kingdom Bacillati; phylum Actinomycetota; class Actinomycetes; order Streptosporangiales; species Streptosporangiales bacterium. The sequence goes on from WHST01000107.1 coordinate 5,865, forward strand.
AGTTCATGCTGCACCCTCGCCGCCGACGTCGACGGCCACCGCGTCACAACCGTTGAGGGGCTCGCAACCGAGGCCGGACTACATCCGGTCCAGCAGGCGTTCGTCGACAACTTCGCGGTGCAGTGTGGTTACTGCATTCCAGGCATGGTGATGAGTGCGGTTGCCTTCGTCGCAGAGGAGTCCGGGGAGGCAGACCTGCACACGCGCAAAGAGCGGCTGCGCGAGTTCATGAACGGAAACTACTGCCGCTGCACGGGTTACGAACCGATTCTCCGCGCGATCACTTCCGGGCTGGACAGGCCGTCGGGCAACGGAGCGAAGGCACCCGCTGCGTGGTCGCGCGAGGAGACTTCGTGACCCGGTCGACGTACGGCCCGAAGGGAAGCCGCCTGTGCGAGTCGTAGGAACATCCGCACGCCGAACAGACGCGGTGGCGAAGGTCACCGGCCGGGCTAGATTCACTGGCGATATGACCGTACCCGGAATGTGCTATGCGGCAGTGGTGCGGAGTACGCGTGCGCATGCTCGACTCGTTGACGTCGACACGAGTGCGGCATCACGCATTCCTGGAGTCGTCGCGGTCGTCACTGGAGCCGACCTGTCGGGGCTGCCCGAGCAGCGCTACGGCCATGCCTTCCGGGACCATCCGGTGCTGGCGCTGGAGAAGGTGCGCTACGTCGGTGAACCGGTGGCCGCGGTGGTGGCCATGGACGAGCGGACGGCACAGCTGGCCAGGGAACACGTCCAGGTGACCTACGAGGCGCTGCCGTACGCCACCGACACGGGTGATGCGATGAAACCGGACGCGGCGCCGATCCACGAGCGGGACTACCCGTCGGGCACCTTCTCCGGGATCACCGACAGGAGCGCCGGGCCGTTCGCGGCGAGTTCAAACATCTGCCACAGCAAGGAGCTGGCGTGGGGAGACGTCGAGGAGGGGTTCCGCCTCGCCACTCACGTGGTCGAGCAGACCTACGAGTTCCCCATGGTCTATGCCTTCGCGATGGAGCCCTACGTCGCGATCGCGGACTACTCGACCGACGGCCTGACCGTGTACAGCTGTGCCCAGCACCCGTTCGCGGTCCGGCGCGACTTGGCGAACCTGTTCGATCTCCCGCTCAGCGCCGTGCGGCTCGTCGTTCCCTACATCGGCGGCGGGTTTGGTTCGAAGTCCTACACCAAGATCGAGCCGCTCACGTCAGTGCTGGCGTGGCGGGCACGGCGGCCGGTGAAGCTCGCCCTCACCGTAGACGAAGCCATCCTCACCACGAGGGTGGCTTCGGCGAGGGTGCGCCTGCGCACCGGCGCCAGCAGTGAGGGCCGGCTCGTGGCGCGCGAGGCGACGATCGTCACCAACGGCGGCGCCTACGCGGAGAACAGCCCACACGGCGCGGAGCTGTCCACCCGGCATGTCATCGCCCCGTACGTCATCCCGAACGTGCGGGTCAATTCCGCGTTGGTGTACACCAACACCGCCCCGGCCAGTTCGTTTCGCGGGTTCAGCAGCACCCAGGTCGCGTTTGCGTCGGAGTCGCAGATGGACGAGCTGGCCGACCTCGTCGGCATGGACCGGGTGATGTTCCGGATGATCAATGCCGCTCATCGCGGTACCGAGGTGATCCCGTCGCTGCGCTCACTGGACGGCGACGTGCCGAGCAACATCAAGTTCGCACATGAGGAGTTCCAGAGCAGGCTCCGCGACGCGCCTTCCCGCGAGTACGACGACGGCTGCACAGGAGTGGGGCTCGGCCTCATGCTGCTCGGCGCGGGTGCGCAGCCGACCAGCACCTCCAGGGTCACCGTGCATGCCGACGACTCGGTGACCGTCGCGACCGGGACCTCCGAGATGGGGCAGGGCAGCGAGACGGTGCTCGCGCAGATTGCCGCGGAGGAGCTGGGTGTGCCGTACGACCGGGTCCGGGTGCAGCGCGCGGACACGGCGTTGGCGCCTTTCGACCGGTCGACCGGTGCGAGCCGCAGCACGACATTGCAGGGACGCGCCCTCATCGAGGCGTGCAAGGACGTCCGCACTCGGCTGATGGCGATGGCGACGGCCGTCGCCGATGGCAGCCAGGTGGAGGAGGTATGCGACCTCGGTGGCGTCGTGATTGCTGGCGAGTTCCACACGTGGGGTCAGCTGCTGCACCGGTACTTCGAGATCGGTGACTGTGAAGCCGTAGGCGGGGGCCACGTCCGTCGCGCGGGCGACCTCGAGCAGCTGCCGGTGTTCTGGGAGAGCAGCATCGTGGCGGTCCGAGTGGTCGTGGATAGGGACACCGGCGCTGTGCGGGTGAGCGACCTCAGCGCCGTCGCCGACGTGGGGAAGGCGATCAACCCCGCCATGGTGGAGGGCCAGGATCTAGGCGCCGCCGTACAGGGCTTGGGACCCGCGTTGTTCGAGGAGCTGACCTACGACGGTGAGGAGCTCGCGAACGGCAGCCCGCTGCTTTACCGCATCCCACGATTCAAGGACGTACCGGAACGCATGTCCTCGAGCCTCATCGAGAACGGTGACGGTGTCGGCCCGTACGGCGCCAAGGGCGCGGGCGAGGGCGCGATCTCGGCCACGGCCCCTGCATTGGCGTCGGCCGTCTCCGCCGCGATCGGGAAGGAGCGGATTCGGAGGTTACCTCTCACGCCGGAACGAGTGTGGCGCTCAATGCAGGGTCTGGACGACTACGTCTCGACATGACGACATCTGATGATGGGAACACGATGACCGACTACTCCTACGGAGTCCTCCTACCGCACTTCGGCTCCCACGCCAACAGGGACGCGCTCCTCGACGGCGCGCAGTCGATCGAGCGGTATGGTTTCGACAGCGTATGGGTTCGTGACCACGTGGTGTTCCACCCGCACGCGCACGAGGACCAGAACCGCACGCACATCGACCCGTTCGTCGTCATGAGCGCAATCGCTGCGACAACCAAGCGAATCGTGCTCGGGTTCGGCACGTTGATACCGCACCGCCACCCGATCCACGCGGCGCTGCTGCTCGGCTCGCTCGAGTTCATCGCGGGCCCCGGGCGCGTTCTCGCGGCTTGGGGCATCGGCGGGGCGCCGGCGGAGTTCGACGCGATCGGCATGGCCGGGTGGGACCGGCGTGAGGTTCTGGAGGAGCAGGTCGGCATCATGCGCCGGCTCTGGGCGGGCGAGACGGTCGACCACAGCGGCAAGTACTACGAGTTCAGGGATGTGGCGATCCAACCGCTGCCTGCCGGCGCCAACCTCCCGCTGTGGTATGGCGGCACGAGCAAGGCTGCGGTACGGCGGGCCGTCGAGTACTGCGACGGCTGGATCCCGGGTCGAACACCGCGCCGCGACTACAAGGTGCTCGTCGAGCGGATGCGGCACTTGGCCGATAAGGCGCGTAAGGCACTCCCGCGCACGGGTACGATCCCGCTCGTCAGCCCGGCCAAGACGGTGGAGCTGGGTGCCAAGTATGCCGACATCGACGCACTCTCGGAGGAGATGCGGCACTTCGGCTTCCTGACCCCACCGAGCGGCGGGTTCGCGACCACCGGCGACTTCGACGGCGCCCTCATGTCCGGTCCGCCGGATGTGATCGTGGAGGAGGTGCGCAGGCATCAGGCCGCCGGAGCGGAGCACATGGTCTTCGACCTGCGCCAGCGCTTCGGCGAATGGGAGGATTGCCTGGCGGTCCTCGGCGAGGAGGTCCTTCCGGAGCTGCACTGTGGCGACGGTAGAAGCTAACCGCGAACCGGTGCGGGACGCGCGGCCAGGAGTGCTGACCGGCCACCTCGCCCTGGTGACCGGAGCGGCCGGAGGGATCGGCCAGGCGCTGGCCGAAGCGTACGCTAACGCGGGTGCGAACCTCATCCTGCTGGGTCGCGACCTGACGAAGCTGCGCGCCATGGCACGACGGCCGGTCTTCGCGAAACGGCGGGTAACCACAGTGGCGCTTGATGTGTCCGCCGTGCACTCCGTCGAAGTCCTCCGCTCCGCGCTGAGATCCGCCGACGATCGCTATCCAGACATCTTGATAAACAATGCCGGCATCGGACAGGGCGCTGGACCTCGACCGGTGCGGTCGGTACTGGACGTGACGCCGGAGTTCTGGGACCGGATGTTCGACACCGACGTCCGCGGGCCGCTGCTACTGATGCAGGCGCTGATCCCGGAGATGGTCCGCGCCGGGACAGGCAGCATCCTCAATATCACCTCCAGGCTGGCCTACCGGTCCGTCCCGGGGACGGCACCGTACGGGCCGGCGAAGGCGGCGATGGACCAGTTGACCCGCGTCGTCGCCAAGGAGCTCGAACACACTGGTGTCCGTGCGAACCTGCTGCATCCCGGCGGGCCGATCCGGACGGGGATCTTCAGCGAGGCATGGCCGGTACCCGCAGGCAGCGTGGTCGCCGATCCGGCGATCATGGGCCCGCCGGCGGTGTGGCTGGCTACCCCGGCGGCGGCCGGTGTCTCCGGCAAGACGATAGACGCTCGAACGTGGCAGCACTTCGCAGACGGGAGGCGACCATGACTGCGCTCAAGAGGCTCGTCGGCGCGAAGGCCAGCGATGACACCTCGGGCCTGGTAACCACGCCCGAGCGACCCAGCGTGCTGCGCCGCGCGCACCGCGTCCTTCGCTCTCACTCGTGGATCGTGACGATCGCGTCCCTGGTCGTGACGTTCGCCATCTGGGAGTGGTACGGGCGGGGCGTCGACCCGATCTTCTTCTCCTATCCGACGGCCATTGTCCGGGCCATCCCCGGGATGATCTCGTCCGGCGTCTTGGTGGATGCGATCATCACCAGCTGCCAGTCGCTGTTCATCGGGTTGGTCGGCGCCATCGTCCTCGGCATCCTGATCGGCCTGGTCACCGGCCGGTACCGCCTCGCCGATGCTGCGCTGAACGCTCAGATCACGGCGCTGTACTCCACGCCGACGGTGGCGCTGATCCCGCTGCTGATCCTGTGGTTCGGACTGGGCCTGGAGGCGAAGGCAATTATCGTCTTCTTGTCGGCGGTTTTCCCGATCATCATCAACACCCATGGCGGCACCGCGAACGTCCAGGGGAGCCTGGTCGAGGTCGGTCTGGTCGAGGGTGCCAACGAACGTCAGATCTTCACCAAGATCATTGTTCCCGGTGCCCTGCCGTACATCATGACCGGTATCAGGCTGTCCGTCGGCCGAGCTGTGGTGGGCATGGTTGTCGCCGAGATGTTCACGGCGATCGGTGGGCTCGGCGGGCGCATCATCACCTACGGCAACTCGTTCGCAACCGACAAACTGCTGGTTGTGGTCATGGTGCTGGCGCTGCTCGGAGTTGCCCTGACCGAGGCGACCAGGCGGTTGGAGATGCTCTTCGCGCCGTGGCGCGTGCAGCTCAAGGACTCCTGACGATGCGCACGGAGACGGTGCGGTTCCACAGCGAGGGCCTGGCGCTAAGTGGGCGGCTGCACGTGCCCGACGGCGACGGCGCCCACCCGGTAGTCGTCCAGGGCTGCGGCTGGATGGAGGCATGCTGCTCGGACGTGAGTGAACCGTTCCACCGCGGTCTGGTGGCGGGCGGCTATGCGGTGTTGCAGTTCGACAACCGCGGTTGGGGAGACAGCGAAGGGGAGCGATCGCGGATCGAGCCGTACGATCAGGTCACCGACCTGGTCAACGCTGTCCGTTACGTCACGACACGATCCGACCTGGATCCGGGCAGGGTCGGGATCTTCGGTCTCGGTGGAACGGGTGCGGGTAACGCCGTCTATGCGGCGGCGGAGTGCCCAGAGGTCAGGTGCATCGTCCTGCAGAACGTCGTCGCCACGGGGGTGGAGTGGTTCCGGCGGATGCGTCGCGAGTATGAGTGGCTCGAGTTCAAGGAGCGCGTGGCAACCAACCGGGTACGGGCCGCCTGCGGTGGCGAGGACGAGTTGGTCGACCCCACCGAGGATCTCATGGTGGGGACGCCCGCGCGCCGAGCTGCAGGCATGCCCACATACGGCAGACAGTTCGCGCTCTCGTCGGCCGAGTCGCTCATGGCGTTCCGACCGATCGACGCGGTCGCGCGCGTCAGCCCGAAGGCTCTGCTCATCGCCTGTATCGAAGACGACCCGGTGACCCCGATCGGGCATGCGTTGACGATGTACGAGGCGGCCGGCCCGCCGAAGTGCCTCGTCCGGCAGAGCGGTGTCAGCACGTACGAGGCCTACACCGTGAACTACGACCGGCTCATGCGGAGCTTCCTCGACTGGTACGGCAGGTACCTGGGATGACGCCACCCGTGCCGCCATAGCGGGAACATCGGCAAGGTCCAGGCAATGGCAGAGGAGTGATCAGGTATGCATCATTCGCTGGAGAGACGCCTCGAGCTTGTCGCCCCAGTGGAGAGGGTGTGGGCGACGGTGACCGATGTCGAGCGCCTCGTGTCATGGATATCGGTACTGCACTCGGCGCGCGAGCTCGAAAGGCTGTCGAGCTACACGGCGACGCTGGAAGACAGGCTCGGCCCCTTCCGGTTGCGCGCGGATCTGGACGTGCGGGTCACCGACGTGGTCGAGCCGCGGACGATCACCATTCGAGCGGACGGCGAGGACCGACAAGTGGGTTCGCGCATCGCGGTCGCTGGCACCCTCAAACTGTCCGAGATGGAGCACATGACTTTGCTGGCCATCATCGGCGAGTACGAAATCACCGGAAAGGCGGCCTCGTTGGGATCGTCGAGCATACGCAAGAAGGCGAACATGATCGTGGCGGAGTTCTGCGCACGGGCAGCCGCCGAGCTGGACGGTGCGAGCCCGGGAACGGCGACGCGCACGGATGGGAGGACTTGATGCGTGACGGGGCATATCGCGTGGTGCATCCACGCGGTGTGGGCAAGGAGCCCGGCGCGTGGAGCCACGCGCTCAGCGTCGATCTCTCGGCCGTGTCGCGACTGGTCTTCATTGCCGGTCAGACCGCGTTGAACGAGCGCGGCGGGTTCGACGACGTAGGTGACTTGCGGCAGCAGTTCGACAGGGTCTACGACAACATGGAACAGGTGCTCGCGGCCAGTGGCGCAACGTTCACCGACGTCCTCGCGTTCCGTACCTTCCTTGCCAAGCAGGCCGATCCGGGCACCTTCCGAGAGATGCGCAATGAGCGGCACCGGCTGATATACCCCGACGGGAACGCCCCACCCAACACATTGGTCGTGTGCGACCGACTGGCGGAGCCGCAGATTCTCCTCGAGATCGAAGCCGTTGCCGCAATCTGACCGGCCCGCCTGCGACGACGACCGGAATGCGCGTGAGAAGCATCTGCACGCGACCGAACAGTGTGGGGCGGGAAGTTGTGTGGCGGTTGGTGAGAGCTGCGTGGCCGGCACAGCTGAAGCTGCGCTGGTTGGTTGCGTTCCTTCTGGTGGCCCTCGCCATGCGGCCGGCCATCTCGGGTGTTCCTGCGGTGCTCGTCCTCATCGACCGGGACGGGGTGCTCACGGCGACGACGGCAGGAGTTCTGGTCGCTCTACCAGTCCTCTGCTTCGCACTGGCGGCGCCTGCTGGTGCGGTACTTGCGCGCACGCTGAGCCTGCGTTGGGCGTTGTTGCTGTGTCTGGTCGCGATGTCGGTTGGTGCCGGCATGCGGGTCGGGATCAGTTCGGTCTGGTTGTGGGTCGGAACGCTGGTGCTGGCGGTGGCCGTTGCGTTCGGCAACGTGCTGATGCCCGCGGTCATCAGGGCTACGTTCCCCACGCATATAGGCGTGATGACGGCAGCCTACGCAGCCGCGATCGGGTTGGGGGCGTCGTTGTCCGCGGGTCTGACGGTGCCGATCACGCACCTGCTCGGCGGCAGCTGGCGTCTCGGCATCGGCGTGTGGGCGCTGCTCAGCGCGTGCGCGGCGGCGGTCTGGGCGGGCAGCAGGACGCGTGCTCCGACCGATCCCACAGACGTGCCGAGGCTACGCGGCACCCGGCTGCTCGGGAGCGCTCTCGCTTGGCAGGTGACGTTGGTGATGGCGATGCAGTCGCTGCAGTACCAGTCGCTCGCCTCATGGCTGCCCACCATCTACGTGGACCACGGTCTCGGCGTCGTCCACGCCGGGTTCCAGCTCTCCCTATACACCCTGCTGGGCGTTCCCGCCTCGCTCCTGATGGCAGGGGTCGTCTCGTGGTGCGGTCGTTCGTACGTCGTGGTCTTGGGGGTGGGCGCACTGAATCTGTGCGGGCTGCTCGGGCTGCTCCTCGTTCCCATGCTGTACCCGACTCTGTGGAGCTGCATACTCGGCCTGTCGCAGGGTGCGGCGGTCTCACTTGCGCTGCTCTTCAACACGATGAGGGCCCGGTCGGTCGACTCGGTTGCGCAACTTTCCGCGATGGCACAGTCCGTCGGCTACGGGATAGCGTTTGTCGGCCCGCTGGTGCTGGGTTGGATGCGCTCGGCATCCGGCTCGTGGACCGCGCCGATCGTATTCCTGCTTGTCTCGCTCGTCGGCCTGGTGTGGTCAGGCATCATGGCGTCGCGCGAGCGGTACGTGGACGGCGGGGAGGGCCCGCTCGTTCTTCCCGGCGGAGCTACTTCTTCGGCGCCGCTTCATTGAGCTGGTTCGCTTGCGTGTCGCCCGGGTCGCCATCGTCGGCGTTGATACCCACCAAGACGCTCCACGGCTGGTCGCCGCCCTCGCCACCGAGGTGGCCGACTCGGAGCCTGATGTGGTCGCGCGTGTACTCCGCCGCTGTTTCGACGTCGCCGTCCCGCGCCGCTTCGTAGATGGTCCGGTGGTAGGCGAGGACATTTTCCAGCCGCCCCTTCAACGTGAGCGTCCGCAGTTCATACCGGTGGACGAGGTCGATCACGGGCTGGTAGGCGATCTGCAGCGGACTGTTGCCCGAATGCTCGACGAAGAAGTAGTGGAACGCGCCGTTGGCCGTGAAGAAGGCGGTCATGTCGCCCGCGCGGGCGCTGGCCTCGAGCTTGTCGTACCGCACCTTCAGCTCGGCACAGTCCGCCGGGGTCAGCCGGGGTACGGCCAGCTGCACGGCCAACACCTCGAGCACCTCGCGCACCTGGTAAGCGCTGAGGAAGTCATGGGGCACTATCGGCCGCAAGTGGGCACCGCGACGCGGGGTCAGGACTACGAGGCCGTCCGAGCTCAGCCGGCGGAGGGCTTCACGCACGGGCCCCCTGCTGACGCCGTACCGCTCCGCGAGCGCTACCTCCTGCAGTTCCGCCTCGGGAGGGAACTCGTCCTGAATGATCGCTGTCCGTAGATCGAGGTAGACCTGCTCTGCAAGAGTCCTCCGTTCCAGGTTCGGCATGGTGGCACCTCGATGATCAGTGGATGGACGGTCCATTCGCCGCGGTAATCCTGCTCGTCAACCGGTCTCGTGTCACACAAGCGGGCAGCCTAACCGCCGTTGGCGAACCGGCGCGATCCCGACCTGTCTCCCGCTTGTGTTGACAGTAAACGGCTTACAACAGATACTCTAGCGCATGAGGCTGCCCGATCTCGGGATTCGCGTATCCCCGTTCCGTCGGCAGCGTCACTCTTGTCCGGGCTCTCCCGGTAGCCCGAACCGCCTTCGATAGGGCTCTCGAGCCACTCGTCTGCGCGCGAACGCCAACATGAGGAGCACCGCATGGAGAAGGAAGAGATCCTCGCCACGATCGGCAAGCACTTCGATGAGGAGAGGGTGATCGAGCAGGCCGTCGAGATCGCCCGGACGCCTTGCCCGCAGACTGAGCTGTACGATCGCGAGCCGTCGATCTTGTCGGCGATCCGGAATCTCTACCGACCAGCGTACGAGGCTGCTGGGTGTGCCACGTGGATCGATGACTACGGCAGCCTGATCGCATCCCAGGGCAACGGGGATGGCCCACACCTGCTCTTCCTGAGCTACGCCATGGCGTGGACTGAGGGCACCATGCAGCGTCCCTGGGAAGGGCGCCTGATGGACGGTTCCCGGTTTGGAATCGACGGGCGGATCATCCGCGGCCGCGGCGGCTCCGAGTACCACCCGACGAACGTCGCCCAACTGGAGACCGCGCGCATAATCCACGAGAGCGGCGTGCAGATCAACGGGACGATCACCTACGTGGTCTCGAGCGGTGGCCACACGTCGAGCATGGACCCAGTCCTGCACCTCATCCATAACGACGACATCCGGGCCGACCTGTGCATCATTCCGGGAAGTAAGAAGATCGTCCTCGGCAACATGGGACGCCTCGACCTTCGACTGAACGTCTGGGGCAGGTCCGTGCACAGCGGCGGCGAGCTTTCAGTGGGGGAGAACGCGATCGAAGGCGGGCTGGAAGCACTCAACCGGCTGATGTCGATCATGCCGTTCACGCCGAAGGGCGTGGAGGACCCGGACATGGGCAAGGGGCGGCTGTCCATCATCGGGATCGGAAGCTACCCGTTCTCTCCGGGTTACCACGAAGGTGTCGGAAGCGGCGGGCACACGCTGCAGAATCTGATGCGCATCATGCTCGACCGGCGTCTCCCACCGGGCCAGGACGTAGACGAGGCCATAGCCGAGATCCGTGAGGTGTTAGCGGACTTCCCGTTCAAGGTGACGTACGAGCGCGGGGCGCTGCAGCTGCCGACCAAGCACGCCCCGGATGCCCCCGTGGTTACCACGGTGGAGGAGGCGTACCACGCCGCACTTCGGACCACGCCCGACCGCGGTTACGTCGACTACACCATCGACGCCGGCTACCTGAACCACGTGGGCATTCCGACACTCATGTTCGGCGGTATCGACATGCGGTTTGCGCACGGCGACGACGACCTGATGCAGGTGAACGACCTGAGCGATCTGTCCAGGGTCTTCGCTTACTGGGCCATCAAGAACGCACAGTAGGCGGAGACTTCGCCTTGCACATCGAGGAGATCGAGTTCGTCAGCGAGGGCTGCCGCCTGCGGGGGCTGTTGAAGCGCCCGATCAGCGGGTCCGGACCGTGGCCGACGGTCATACACGGTCCGGGCTGGCTGGAGACAGTGGGTGACCCGCTCAGCGTGTCGTTCCATGAGGGGCTGGTCAGCGCCGGCTATGCGGTTCTGTACTTCGACCTGCGTGGGTTCGGCAAGAGCGAGGGTGAGCCTGGCTGGATACGCCCACTCGACCAGCAGGTGGACATCCGTAACGCCATCACATATGCCAGTACCAGAGGTGACCTGGACATCGAGCGGCTCGGCCTCTTCGGCTTCGGTGGCACCGGTGGCGGCAACGCCATGTACGCCGCGGCCCGTGATCGTAGGGTGAAGGCGATCTGCGCGATGACGGTCGTGGCTGACGGCGTGCAGTGGCTCAAGGAGCAGCGCCGGGAGCACGAATGGGTCGCCTACGTCGCGGAACTGGAACGTGACCGGCGCTCCCGGGTCCTGGGCGAGCCGGGTGCCCTGGTCGACCCGACAGAGCAGATCATGGTCGCGACGCCAGAGCGCAAGGCGAAGGGCATGCCCGTACGGGGCCACGAGTTCTACCTGGCCACGGTGGACTACCTGGCCGACTTTCGCCCGGTCGACATCGTCGGTCGCCTCGGGAAGTGCGCCCTGCTGTTGACATGCGTCGAAGACGACGTCGTGACGCCTGAACACCACGCCCGAGAGCTGTTCGCCGCCGCCGCCTCACCGAAGCGCCTGCTCGTCCAACGTGGGGTCAGTCACTATGACGCCTACTCGGTGAACTACGACGTGCTCATGGCCCACTTCGTCGACTGGTACGACCACCACCTGCAGACAGGAGTACGTACCGTTGCCGCGGGTAGGTCCGTACCGGCTGACGTGGTCGACGTACCGCGCCAACGGGCGGTGGCACCGGTGGCGTCTGCGGACGAGCTGATCGGGTGAGGTCGATGGAATACTCCGGTGACCGCGCCGAGGTCTGGACCGAGGTGGAGTTTCTGGTCCTCCGACCGGCGGAGCGGGCCGATACCTGCCCGCCTGACACTCGAGCCGAGCCATACCTGGCGCGGATCAGGGGTATGGCGGCCGGCCCAGTGGTGGGCGATCAGGCCGAGGTACGGACCGCGGCTGACCGTCGGATCACGGGCAGGGTGCGTGAGCTGGAACCCGGGTACCAGCACACTTTCGGGCACCCGCTACCGGAGTGGGTCAGCATGCGCGAGCACATCCGCAGCCTCGTCCGCGGAGCCGGGCAGCCACCGAGCCCAGCACCGGCGGATCAGCCATGAGTGCTGGAGCGTATGACGCGGTAATGGCGCGCAAGGCGGACATCCTTCGCGCTGCGACCGGAATCGACTACAGCCGCTACACCGACGGACCGGTGATCGTCGACTACGCCGGGCTGATGGCCTCGACCGGTTACGACGCGACGGAAGTGCGTTCCCTGCAACGTGCGCGCGGAGTGGGCGGTACGCCGATGCTCGAGTTGCGCAACGTCACCCGGCTAGTCCGCGAGCTATCCCCACCGGGTCACGGCGCACGGATCCTGGTGAAGGACGAGGCAGCCAACCCGTCCGGCAGCTTCAAGGACCGGCGCGCGTCCATCTCGGCGCACCACGCGAAGAAAATGGGCTACGCAGGCCTCGTCGCCGCTACGAGCGGGAACTACGGCGCGGCGGTCGCCAGCCAGGCAGCCGCATTCGGCTTGGGTGCCATTGTCATCCAGGAGGCCTACGACGGTGACGGTCGGGGTCAGCCGGAGATCCTGGAGAAGGCACGCAAGTGCGAGGCGTTGGGCGCCGAGGTCATCCAGACGACCGTCGGCCCCGAGCTGTTCTTCATGTTGTTGAAGATCCTGGAGGAGACAGGCTGGTTCAACGCCTCGCTATACACGCCGTTCAGCGTCCAGGGCATCGAGACCCTAGGTGAGGAGATCGTCGAGGACAGCGTCGCTTTGACTGGCAGGCGGCCGGCGATGGTCCTGTGCACCCACGCGGGTGGCGGCATGTGCACTGGAGTGGCGCGCGGGCTGCGGAACGCGGGCAGCGAGGACACACAGGTCGTGGGTGTCAGCGTCGATCTCACCGGCCTGCACATGGCATCCGATCACGACTTCAACCGGAAGTCGTTCACAACAGGTCATACCGGGTTCTCCGTCCCGTTCACGTCCTGGCCCGACCGCGCGGATGTACCACGCAACGCGGCGCGCTCCCTGCGCTATCTCGATCGATTCGTCACGGTGTCACAGGGGTCGGTGTTCTTCGCGACCGAGCTACTTGCCCAGGCCGAGGGACTCGAGCGTGGCCCGGCCGGCAACATCTCCCTGGCGGCGGCACTCGTGTTGGCACGGGAACTGCCTCGTGACGAGCTCCTCGTGGTCACCGAGACGGAGTACACCGGCGCGGGCAAGACGCCCTGGGCACAGCTGGCGTTTGCTCGCGACATGGGCGTCGATGTGGTCAACGGTGGACCCGAGTCCGAGCAGCCCGGTGCGGTCATCGCCTTACCACTCTCGCCGACACAGCTCGCCTGCACCGAGGTCGATCTCGGTGCAGTCCGCCGCTCCTATATCCGACATGCGATGACCATGCTGGGCAGGTCGCCGGGAGAAGCGGAGCTTGCGTTCCTGGCCGAGGACACCCGGCTGAGCTTCGCCGAGCTTGCCGACCTGATGACGCCGGCAACGGGCTGAGGAGCGAACGTGCCTTCCTGGCCTGACGTAGAACCTAACGTAGTACCTAACGTAGAAGGAGCGCTGGGCAACCTGGAAGCCGTCGCGGCACACGTCATGTCCCCGGCGACCAGACTGTCGTTCCCGTCGGTGGTCGTCGACGGTGGTGCGGGTGCGACGTTCTGGGACCGTACTGGTCGACGGTTCCTCGATCTGCACTCGATGGCGGGGGTAGCCAATGTCGGCTACGGCCATCCGAGATTTGTGGAAGCCGTTGTCGAACAGGTCCGCCGACTCGTGCACTGCAACCCCGCATACGTCCTGCATGAGGCACCCATTCGTCTCGCGCAGCGGCTTGCGGCGTCCACGCCGGGCACGTTCCCGAAGCGAGTTGCCTTCGGCCTGTCCGGCAGCGACGCGAACGACGGCGTCATCAAGCTGGCGCGAGCGGCGACCGGGCGCCAGCTGATCGTGGCGTTCACCGGCGCCTACCACGGCAACACTTACGGGGCACTGAGCATGTCGTCCGTGTCCGCCGCGATGCGCCGCGGCTTCGGTCCGGTGGTGCCCGGTATCGTCCACGTCCCGTTCCCGGATGCGTACCGTAGCCCATACCGCGGCGTCGACGTCGCCGAAAGCTACCTCGCCGAGCTCGATGCGGTCTTCGATGTCGTGGCGCCACCGGAAGACGTCGCCGCAATCGTCGTCGAACCGGTCCAGGGCGACTCCGGAGTGATCGTACCGCCGCAGGACTTCATGACCGGGCTCGCCGAGCGGGCACGCCGGCACGGCATCCTGCTCGTCGCCGAAGAGGTGCAGACCGGGCTCGGTCGCACGGGTCGGATGTACGCAGCCGAGCACTTCGGCCTGGAACCCGACATCATGGTCCTCGGCAAGGCGTTGGGTGGCGGTATACCAATTTCCGCAATCGTCGCGCGCAGCGAGCTGATGGACAGTTGGCAGGCGCCCGGCCATGTGTTCTCGACGGGGATAAGCCCGGTCGCCGCGACCGCGGCACTCGCTGTGCTGGACATCCTCGCGGACGACGACCTGGTCACGGCGGCCGCGACCAGGGGTGGCTTGCTGCAGCGCGGTCTGACCGAGATGCAGGACAGGTATGCCGAGATCGGTGACATCCGCGGACTGGGCCTGATGCTGGGAGCTGACCTGGTAAGCGACCCGGAGACCCGCACGCGGAACCGTATCCTCGCGGCGAAGGTCATCAAGGGCTGTTTCGACCGTGGCTGCTACCTCACCTTCCTCGCCGGCTCTGTGCTCCGGTTCATCCCCCCGCTCGTCATCACCGACAACGAGATCAACCATGCGCTCGAGACCGTCGAGGTCTCGCTGAAAAGTGCCTTGTCCGGCAAGGTCTCCGACGAGGAGGTAAGGGAGCTGACCGGCTGGTAAGCGGATCAGCCACCAGAATCTCGACCGCAACGCACCGTGGAGGCCGCGCTACAGCCCTCTTCCCAACATGACCAGCTGAGAGGACAGTGAGCGCCGGCGAGGCCGAGTGCGCCGAACGCGAGGATCACGCCCAGGAGTCGCCACAGCGGTCTAACGGGAACGGGTTGACCAGCGGCCCGGTTCCCGCGTCGAGATGGAACCCGTAGAAGCCACGCAGCACCGTCTCGCTGTGCGCCCGCACCGACGGCGCATACGCCGCCACCGTCGACGAACCGCCTGGCGCTCCGCCCGAGTTCCGCCAGTGCGGCCGAGCCGGCTTTCCCGCCACCAGCATCCAACGGCAGAAGTCCCGCGCCTCCACCCGGGTCGCCCGGTGCCACGGCACCTCGATCGCCCACAAGAACCGGAACCACCGCAGCAGATCCATCCCATACGAACGGAGCGTCGCCACCGAACGCCCGCTGGCCTGCAAGTCGCGGAAGAACACCGACACCGCCTCCACCGGCGCACCGCTCGAGTCGACCAGTCGGAATGGCAACCACGGATCACCGGTCTCCTCAAGCAACCCCGACAACGGCACCATCAACCTCGCCAGGTCCCGCGGCCGGTCCACCTCTTCGATCATGAGCCGGGACCATAACCGAGCAACCCCGCGCTAGCCCGTCAACCTGCGCAAACGCGTGTCGTTGTTCAGTCAACAGGTAATGCGACCGGAACGCGGTCCACCGTTCGGTCTCCACCCGGGCTCGGGAGAACCCGAGGACCTGGGCGACCGCGGCCTTAAGATTGTCGTAGCGGACCTTGCCCGTCGGCACCCCGCCCAACACCTCGAGTGCCTGGACGTGGCCCTCGAAGAAGGCCTCCTGGCCACCGGAGGCGAAGATCCGATGGACCGCCTTGCCGGAAAACGACATCCGGAACGCGAACAACACACAGGTCACCTGCTCCCCGCGCAGCCGCACCGCGACCTCACCGAAGTCGACCTCCGCCTCCGCCCCGGGGCGATGCGACTGCGGCACGAACGCGTTGGTCGGCTCGCGGCCGGCCTCGACCCGGATCTGTGGCCGGCGCTGTGGGACATAGGCGCGGACCACCTGATACGACACATCCCGCATCCCGTGCTCGTCGATCAACCGGTCGAAGATCCGCTTCACCGTGTGTCGTTGCTTGCGCGGCGCGTCCAGGTCGACCAGCAGAATCTCATCGATCACCGGCTTATACGGATCCAGCTTCGACGGCCGGCGCGGCAGCTTCTTGCGCTGCTCCGGCCACACCGACGACAACGCCTTCAACACCGTCCGACGGCCGACCCCGTACTTCTGCTCCAGACTGCGACTGGACTGCTACACCACGCCAACGTCATCGTCACCGACGGCGAGTCCCACCGCATGCGCGAAGCCCGAGCGAAGGGAGACACCGCCACGAAACGTCGCTGACCAACCCCAGGGGTGGGGACTTCTACCTGGCCACCAGCGGGGACCGCAACTTGGCCGTTGACACCGACACAAAGGCGACCCTCGACGATGTCAGCGCGCCGCAGGTCGGCAGCTACCCGTACGGAGCGTTCGGCAGCGGCCAGCGCGCACGCTCCCTCGATAGAACCGACGCACCGCAGGACTTCGTCGGAGAAGGAAGTGGCGCACCTCTCGGACACGTCTGACGTGACGCTGTGCACCGCTCGCCGGACGATGGCGCGGCAGCAAAGTCCGAAGGGTAGCTCCGCGACATGACACCGGTCGTGACGCGAAATGCCGGTGCCTGGTGAGGGTTCGGGCGGTGGCCGGGGGCGGCTCTGAGGGCGTTGTCGCAGGTAGAGGGCGGGGTAGTGGGGGAGAGCAGTTCTCTAATCCGTCGGTCGCGGGTTCGAGCCCCGCCCGCCCTACCCACTCTGACCAGGCGAAACGCCGCGAAGGCCGCGGCCGCTTCGAGATGTCCTCACCGCGCCGGCCTCGGGCGCGGCGCTGCTGTACGCCACCAGACATCGCGATCTGGGTTCCCCGGGTCAGTAGGACATGCGCTCCATGTGAACACGGAAGCTGAACCGGTCTGGGCGATAGAACTGATGGAGGTACTCGACGGGCTCGCCAGTCTTGGTATAGACGACCCGGTCCACTCTCAGTACGGGGGCGCCAGGTTCGATCTGGAGCCGCTCGGCAGTCTCCTCGTCTGCGCCGTCAGCCCTGATCTGCTGGCGCCCGGACGCCAGGTGGGTTCTGGGGTCGGCGTCCAGGATCTGCAGCAGGGAGGAGTTGGCCCGTCGGGACCATCGGAACGAAGAGTCACGCCAAGCGGTAGGCGAGCACGGGGCCGGCGATCGCAGCGCTATGTCGGTTACGTGGGGTGCCTGTTGTTCGTTGTCGGTTTATGCCGGTGGACTTTCTGAGTGATGAGCAGGCTGCGGCGTACGGCCGGTTCACCGGCGTGCCGAGCCAGGCGGAGCTGGAACAGTTCTGTTTCCTGGACGA
>WHST01000108.1 GCA_009379955.1 Streptosporangiales bacterium
CGGTGCCGCTCATGCGCGACCGCCTCCTCCCGGGCCTCCGGCAGGAGCCGCGCCACTCAGCACACGACTCACCCACCCAACGCGACTCCTACCTCCAGCCCACTCGTCGGCTCCTACGCTCCATGGAATCGGCGGATTCTCCCACCCCATCAGTACCTCGCCTCCATTTCCCACCGGCCGTCGCGGACGCACAGCAGCCAGGCGCGCCCGTCGTCCGTCGTCACCTGGAACCTGGCCGTCCGGGAGGCACGCGCGGGGTCCCACCAGTACTCCCTCGCCGGCCACGGACCGGTCCAGCCGATGACCGCCAACGGCATGCCGGCGAGGCCGTCGACGGTCAGCAGCGCGGGAGGCGCCGACACGACGTTGCGCTCGTCGACGGTCACCACCGCGTCGTCCGCGGCGACGAGGGAGGCGGGCACCGGGTGGGGTGGGACGACGGCCGGCAGTGGAGCCGGGACGCGTCCCGGCCAGCCGCCCTCGAGGGGCAGCAGCGGGGTGTCGGAGTCGCCCCACGGCACCCGGGTCACCCGTTCGCCGGGACCGCGCCCGCCGCCGAGTACCGGGCGGGTCACCGCGGCGTGGCCGAGCATCGCCTGGACGCGGGACGCCGCGCGGTCGACCCGTTCGTCGGGCGCCGACTCGCCCCACAGCGCGAGCTGCCTGCCGTCGTCGGCCACCAGCTGGTCGGGCACGAGCCGGAGCGAGACGAGGCCGCCGGTCAACGCCTCGTCCACTCCGGTCGCGGTGCGCCAGGCGTCGAGCTGCCAGCGCACGCGTTCGGCCACCGCCGTCGCCGACAGCAGCCCGTCGTGCCGCCACAGGCGGGACCATCGCCTGCCGTCCTCCGTGGCCACCTCGACCTCGATGCGCACGCAGCTGAGCCCGAGGTCGGCCAGGGTGGTGTGCAGCTCGCCGGCGAGCGCCTTGGCGATGAACACCACCCGCTCGAACTCCTCGACGGGAGGGTCGAACGCCTGCCCGACGGTGAGGTCGCGACCGGGGTCGCGCGGCGCGAGCAGCCGGGGTTCGAGGCCGCGGGCGAGCCGGTGGGCCGTCGCCCCGTCGACGCCGAACCTGGCGAGCACGTCGTCGCTCGGCAGCGCCGCGAACTCCCCGAGCGTACGGAGTCCGAGCCGGATCAGCAGGCCGGCGAGCTCGGGCCGGTCGAGCACGTTCACCGGATGGTCGGCGAGGAACGCCTCCGTGTCGTCCGACGGGACGACGGTGCGGGGCTCGTCCGTGCGTGCCGCGAGCATCGCGGCGAACAGTCCGTCGGCGATCCCGACCCTGGCGTCGAACCCGGTCTCGCCGACCACGGTCTCGTGGACGAGGTCGGCGAGTGCGCGTTCGCCGCCGAAGTACCTGGCCGGCCCCCTGGCCGGGAGGGCGCAGACGCCGGGGCGTACGACCTCGACCCGCGGGCAGCGCTGCTCGACGTGGACCACCACCTGCTCGAACATCCGGGCCTGGTGGTCGGGGTCGTCGTCGCGGACCACCAGGCCGGGGCAGGCACGCTGCGCGTCCCGCAGCCGCTGGCCGCGCTTGACGCCGCTCTCGCGTGCGCTCCCGGAACAGGCCACCACGCATCCGGACGCGACGACCGCGACCGGCGCGTCGGTGTGGGCCTCGGCGCTGACCACCGGCCAGTCGGGACACCAGACGACGAGGACGCGCGTGGGGGAGCCGGTGGACGTCACGGTCACGCGATCGCCTCCTCACGCGCCGGCTCGGGACGCCGGTCACCGGCGGCCTCCCCGGCAGGACGCACGCCGCCGTCGGCCGCCGGGAGCCACAGCCGCAGGGTGCGCGGCCGGACCGCGCCGCGGCGCCCCTGCGCCGTCACCTCCGCGTAGCGGCCGCCCAGGTGCCCGTGGCCGTCGGCCACCCCGGTCCACCGCGCGGTGGACACCCGCAGGTGGAGGTCGGCGCCCTGCCACGGGCCGGCGACGACCAGCGCGGACCCGTGCCGGCGGGCCAGGGCGGTGAGCCGGCGCGCGACGTGCGGCGCCGGCTGGTCGGCGAGCCCGGTGAGCACCAGGTCGATGCCGTCGAGCAGGGCGGCCACGACCTCTGCCCACCGCGGCCCCGGCCGGTCGACGAGCAGCAGCCGGTGCGGATCGACGCCCATCTCGACCGCGGACAGCACGCCGCAGTCGGGCATGCCCACCACCGCGACCCAGCCCCCCGTGGCGGACGGCCCCGCGGCCAGCGCGAGCATCAGGGCCGGGTCGTCGACGGTGGCCACCGAGCCCCGCCGCAGCCCGCCGTCGGGCAGCAGGTCGCGCACCGCCGGCAGCGCCGGCAGCACGCCCACGGCGGACTGCCGGCTTTCCCCAACGTCGACCAACCCCCTGGACAAGCCCACGCCTCACTGTCGAACATATGTTCGACTACGTCAAGCTGGGGCGAGCCAGACTTCCGGCAGGGTGTTCACCCGGTGCCGCCGTAGGTTTCTTGCGGGGCCTGCTCGGTCAGGAGGCCGTCTCTGGTGCATCGAGGAAGGTGGTAACGACGTCCAGGACCAGCGCGGTGCGGCTCAGCCCGAAGAAGTGCGTGGTGCCGGGGAACACCGCCAGCTGCGAGGCCGGGACACCGGCGAAGTCGCCGTTGACGTCGCCGCCGCGCAGCCGCAGGAAACGGACGGCATGGTCCAGGGTGACCATGTCGCAGTCGCCGACGGTGATCAACGTCGGCGCGGCGATCCCCTCGATCTCGGCGTCGGACCAGCCGGTGACGCCCTTGTCGAACGTCCCCAGCTTGTCCAGCAGATCCTGCAGCTTGTCCGGGTTCGGCGACTTGGCCAGGTAGTCCTGCTCCATCGGGGTGCCGGCGATCATGTCGACCGTCATCTCGCCGACCGCCTCCGCGTTCTCCCCCCGGTCACCGTCCGGGTGGAACGACACGGACGACACGATCAGCTTGCGGAGCAGCTCCGGGTGCCTGGTCGCCAGGTGCAGCGCCACCGCGCCACCCACGCTGAACCCGAACACGTCGACCTGCGGGACCCCCAGGTGCTCGAGCAGTCCGACGACGTCGGACGCGAGGTGGGCGCTGGTCAGCGGGCGGTCGATGTCGCCGGTCCGCCCATGTGCCTGGAAGTCCGCGGCGATGACCTGCCGCGTCTGCGCCAGGCCGGGCAGGACCTCACCGAACTGAAGGTCGATGTTGAACAGCCCGCCGTGCAGCAGGAGCAGTGGCGTCCCACCCGAGCCGTGGATCTCGTAATACATCTGCAGGCCGTTCACCGCTGCGTATCCCGTCTCGGCGGCCGGGCTCGTGTACGGCGCTTCCGTGGACTGCTCGGTCACTGTCGTCTCCTCGATGGGCTGCACGGCTGAGGGACGAGCCTTGCAGACTCTCGGCGACTCGTCGTACGCCCGTGAACGTATTCGACGCTCCGCGGCCGAACGCACACACCGTCGTCCCGCGTCCAGGTGCGACCGCTATCCTGAGCCCGGTCTTTTCGCGTCTCAGCAGATGGCGTCGGGGAAAATGAGCTTTGACAACGATGCCGTGTACGCACGGCGGGTCGTAGGTGCCGTACTGGTGATCGCCGCCGTGATGGCACTCGTCGACGTCGGCCACGGATGGGGCCGCGCGGAGGATCGTGGCGCCGTGCCGACGGCGTCGGGGTCGCGGTCACCGACGCCCGCAGCGGCGGCGGCGCGGGTGAGCATCGAGCCCGCCGACGATGCCCGGAAGG
Organism: Streptosporangiales bacterium; assembly: GCA_009379955.1. NCBI lineage: Bacteria > Bacillati > Actinomycetota > Actinomycetes > Streptosporangiales > Streptosporangiales bacterium. Next base: position 3,707 of record WHST01000108.1, read on the forward strand.
TCCGACCCGACCGGCCCGTCGTCGTTCGTGCCGCCGGTGGTCGCCTCACGTCTGTCTCGGTCACCTCCAAGGACGGGCGTGACCTCAGCGGCAGCTTCGACGCCGACCGCACCACGTGGACCTCGACGTGGGCGATGAGCCCGTCCGCGCGGTACGTGGCCAAGGCGACCGCGGAGAACCGTGACCACGAGGCGACGACGGAGACGTCGGCGTTCCGTACCCTGACGCCGCGCGCGACGTTCGGTGCGACCGCGAACACCATCGCCCCCGGCGGGTCGACGGTCGGCGTCGGCTTCCCGCTCATCCTCGACTTCTCCGTGCCGATCGAGGACAAGGCCGACGTCGAGCGGGCCCTCGAGGTGCGGATGTCGCGGCCGGTCGAGGGAGCCTGGCACTGGACGAGCGACACCCAGATCGTGTTCCGCCCCAAGGAGTACTGGCCGGCACACCAGAAGATCCGCCTCGTCGCACACCTGACGGGCGTGCGTGCCGCACCCGGCGTCTTCGGGGACAAGAACCTGTCGAAGCGATGGACCGTCGGCGAACAGGTCATCGTCAAGGCGAGCGCGAAGACCAAGCGCGCGGTCGTCTACGAGAACGGCGAGAAGGTCAAGAGCTGGCCGGTGAGCATGGGCCAGGGTGGTGTGTGGAAGTACCACACCACGTCCGGCATCCACCTCACCATGGGCAGGAGCAACCCGGAGCAGATGATCTCGCCGGGGATCGAGAAGGGCCAACCCGGGTACTACGACGAGCTGGTCTACTGGGCGGTCCGCATCTCCAACAGCGGCGAGTACATCCACTCCATGCCGAGCACCGTGTGGGCACAGGGGCGCCAGAACGTCAGCCACGGCTGCATCAACTCCCCGCCGAAGAAGGCGGAGTGGTTCTACGAGTACCAGCACCCGGGTGACGTGGTCGTCATCACGGGCACGCCGCGCAAGCTCGAGTACGACAACGGTTGGGGCTTCTGGCAGAAGTCGTGGAAGTCCTGGGTGGCCGGCGGCGCGCTGAACAAGCCGGTGACGCCCTGAGCCGGACCGGCCCGGTCACTCGGTCGTCTGGCCCGCTCCGGGGCGGCTCTCGTGGCCGAACCGGTCGAGCGCGGTCACGTGGTAGGTGTACGTCTGTCCCGGTCGCGCCGTGGTGTCGAGGTACGTCTGGGTGTCGCCCGAGGTGCGGCGGACGGTCGTGAGCAGCTGCCGGGCATCGGCGAACCCGCACGCACTCGCGGACCTGCCGGCGAAGCGGTAGACGGCGTACGACGTCGCCGCACGCTCGGCACCGCGCCAGCGCACCGTGACACCGTCGGCGTCGTCGGCCTCGACCGCCGTCGTCGCCGGCGGTGCCGGCGCGCTGCCGCCGCGGCCGGTCGCCCGCGGGACGAGCGCGGGCCGGGCGTAGTGGTCCTCGACCAGCGCCGTCACTCCGCCGGCGCCGTCGGCGCGCATGCTCGCCGCGCTGAAGTACACGTCGCCGGTCACCTCGGGGTGCCTCCGGTTGACGGCGAGGTGCCTGCTCAGCTCGTCCGATCTCCGCCACGGACCCTCCGTGCCCAGCCGGTACGCCGCCTGCCCCACGTACAGCCGCACGCCGGTGCCACGTACGACTCCCGACCACCAGCGCACCAGCGTCGTGTAGTCGGCGATGTCGTAGCCGAGCTGCCAGTAGAGCTGGGGGACGACGTAGTCGACCCAGCCGCGCTCCACCCATCTGCGCGAGTCGGCGTAGATCGCGCTGTACGACTCGAGTCCGGCGGTGTCGGACCCCCGCGGGTCGCTGCGTGCGTTGCGCCAGATCCCGAACGGGCTGATGCCGAACCACACCCACGGCTTCGCCCGATGGATCCGTCGACCCATGTCGCGCACCAGCAGGTCGACGTTGTGCCTGCGCCAGTCGCCGATCGAGTCGAACCCCGCGCCGTACTTCCGGTACGTCGCCCTGTCCGGCAGCTTCTTGCCCGGGAGCGGGTAGGGGTAGAAGAAGTCGTCGAAGTGCACGGCGTCGATGTCGTACCTGCGCACCGCGTCGAGCACCGCGCGCTGGACGAACTCACGCGCGGCCGGGACGCCGGGGTCGTAGTAGAGACTGTCGCCGTACCGGAACACCCAGTCCGGATGCGTGCGTGCGGGATGGTCGCGAACCAGCTTCCTCGGGTCGTTCCCGAAGCTCGCGCGGTACGGGTTGAACCAGGCGTGCAGCTCGAGGTTCCGTGCGTGCGCCTCCCGCACGGCGAACGCGAGCGGGTCGTACCCGGGGTGCACGCCCTGCCTGCCGGTGAGCCACTCCGACCACGGCGCGTACCGCGACGGCCAGAAGGCGTCCCCGGTGGGTCGCACCTGGAGGACCACGGCGTTGAGCTTCAGCTTCCGCGCGAGGTCGAGCCACGCGACCAGCTCGGCGCGCTGCCGCGCGGCCGAGAGCCCGGGTCTGCTCGGCCAGTCGATGCTGCGGACCGAGGCGATCCACATGCCGCGCAGCTGTCGTTTCGGTGCGGTCTCGTCGGTCCGGCAGCCGGCGGACGTCGTCGGCGGCGCGGGCGCGCTCTCACTCTCGTCCGCCGTGCAGGACCCGGCGAGCGTGAGTACCAACGCGACCGCAACGGCGACGAGTCGCACCTGACCACCTCTTTCGGTACGACCCCCATCGTCGCCCCTACGCCCGTCCTGCGTCCCGTCAGGTGCCGACCGGGGCGGGGACGAGGTCGTCGGTCTCCAGGAGGGTCTTGAGGTCCGACACCAGGCGCGGCCAGCCCTCGCTCACCATCGTGCGCATCGTGCTGTCCGGCGGGAAGCCGTCGTGCACGACGGTGAGCTTGACCAGGTCGTCGACCGGCTCGATCTCGAAGGTCACCTTCGACCTGGTCTCCTCGGCGAGGGCGGTGAAGACCTCGTCGTCGATCCCGTGGGTCTTCGCGAACTCCGGCGTGATGGTGTGCCAGGTGTACGAGAGTCGGCGGCCGGGTACGGACTCGAGCACGACCTGCTCGGGATCGGCGGTCGTCACGTCCTGCTCGTGCCAGGTCATCGGCGAGCCCTCTGCCCAGTCCGTGTCGAACGTGACACCCCAGTAGCGACGGGTGAACGCCGGGTCGGTCAACGCCTGCCAGAGCCGCTCCGGCGTGGTCGTGATGTAGGTGGTGTAGACGAACTCGTTGCTGGCCATGTGCTCCTGCTCCAATGCGGTCTTCAGGTCGTCGAGCGCGTTCGCCCGCGCCCGGTCGTACCGGCTGATCCACCGTTCGGCGATGGCGTTGATCGGCGCGGCGTTGAGGTGGTGCAGCTTCTCCCGGCCGCGCCACCGCGTGGTCACCACGCCGGCCGCCTCGAGCACCGCGAGGTGCTTGCTGACCGACTGCCGTGCCATGTCGAGTCCGACGCACAGGTCCCGCAGGGTCTGCCCGTTGCGGCCGTTGAGGCTGTCGAGCAGCCGGCGCCGGCTCGGGTCGGCGAGCGCCTTGAACACCGCGTCCATCCGCCCTCCAAACATGCAGCCGTTCAGTTGCCTTTTACGATAGGCATCCGAACGGCTGCATGTCAACAGGAGCGTCAGGCAACCTGGAGCTGACCGCGCTCGTGGGCCAGCAGGTAACGCTTGCGGTCGAGGCCGCCGCCGTACCCGGTGAGGTCGCCGGTCGACCCGATCACGCGGTGGCAGGGCACGATGATGCCGATCGGGTTGCGCCCGTTGGCGAGACCCACGGCTCGCGCCGCCGACGGCCGGCCGAGGCGGTCGGCGAGCTCGCCGTAGGTCACGGTCGTGCCGTACGGGATCTCGCGCAGCGCCGCCCACACCGCGAGCTGGAACGGCGTGCCGGCGGGCGCGAGCGGGAGGTCGAACGTGGTCAGCGTGCCCGCGAAGTACGCGTCGAGCTGCTCGACCACCGCGGGGAGCGCGGTGTCGTCGCGCTCGCCGAACGTCGCCTCGTCGGGCAGGTGGCGCTGGGCGTCCATGTAGAGGCCGGCGAGCCCATCGTCGGCGGCGACGAGGGTGAGCGGGCCGACCGGGCTCTCGGTCACGGTGTGCGTGCGGTGTCCGGTGCGGACGGAAGCGGGCATGGTGCTCCTTGTCGGGATGGTCGTGGCGTCAGGCGGGCAGGCGGTTGATGGCGTGGTCGCCGGTCGCCCACAGGTACTGCACGGCGTACGCACGCCACGGCCGCCACGCGAGCGAGTGGGCATCGAGCGCAGCCGGAGCCGTCGGCAGGCCGAGCTCCTCCACCGCCAGCCGGACGCCGAGGTCGGTCGCGGGGAACGCATCGGGGTCGCCGAGCGCGCGCATCGCGATGCTCTCGACCGTCCACGGACCCACGCCGGGCAGTGCCGCGAGCCGCCGCCGCGCCTCGTGCCAGTCGCTCCCCGACCCCAGGTCGATGGCACCGGCCGCAAGCGCGTCGACGACCGCGCGGAACGTCGTGCGCCTGCTGCGCGGCATCGCGAGCGACTCGGGATCGACCTCGGCGAGGGCCGCGGGCTCGGGGAACACGTGGGTGAGTCCGCCGTCGCGGTCGTCGACCGGCGTGCCGTACGCCTCGACGAGACGGCCGGCGAGGGTGCGAGCCGCGGCGGTCGACACCTGCTGGCCGAGCACGGCGCGTACCGCGAACTCGGCGCCGTCGACGGTGCGGGGCACCCGGCGCCCCGGGTTCTTGTCCACGAGCGGCGTGAGGACGGGATCGTCGCGCAGCAGCGCGTCGACGGCGACGGGATCGGCGTCGAGGTCGAGCAGCCACCGGCACCTGCTGATCGCGATGGACAGGTCGCGCAGGTCCGCGAGCGTCAGCCGGCAGACGACGTGCTCGGGATGCGGTTGCAGGCTCACGATGCCGGTGCCGTGGGGGAGCCGCATCGTGCGCCGGTACGCGCCGTCGCGCCACTCCTCGACCCCGGGCACCGCGGTCGCCGCGAGGTGACCGAACAGGTTGTCGGGACACAGCGGCGCACGGAACGGGAGACGGAGCGAGAGGGTGCCGGGCGCCGCGTTCGGCCTGCCGGCGGCGACCCGGGCGCGCAGTTCGGTGGGGGAGAGCCCGAACACCGCACGAATGGTGTCGTTGAACGTCCGGATGCTCGAGAAGCCGGCGGCGAACGCCACGTCGCCCATCGCCAACGTGCTCGTCTCGACGAGGAGCCTCGCGGTCTGCGCACGCTGCGCCCGTGCCAGGGCGAGCGGGCCCGCGCCGAGCTCGGCCCGCAGCTGCCGCTCGACCTGGCGCGTGCTGTAACCGAGCCGGGTCGCGAGGCCGGGCACGCCGTCCCTGTCGACCACGCCGTCGGCGATGAGGCGCATCGCCCGCGCCACCAGGTCGGCACGCTCGTTCCACCTGGGCGAACCGGGGCTCGCGTCCGGCCGGCACCGCTTGCACGCGCGGAACCCCGCCAGCTGCGCGGCGGCCGCGCTCGGGTAGAACCGCATGTTCTCGGGCTTGGGCGGGACGACCGGGCAGCTCGGCCGGCAGTAGATCCCGGTCGTGACCACGGCGGTGAAGAACCACCCGTCGAACCGGGCGTCCTTCGACTGGACGGCTCGGACGCAACGTTCCACATCGGTATGCACGTGGCAAGCATCGCCTCTGGTCATGGCGATGGTCTAGCGAGAATTCGACAGCTACCCCCGATCGAGGACGATGTCGGATTATCGCGGATCGGGTGGCCGACCCAACCGCCACGCCCTTAACGCAGGAGGCTCACGGTCTCGGCCAGGAGGTCGCACTGACCGCGCCAGTCGCCGTCGGCGAAGCCCATCACGAGATGGGTCGCTCCCGCGGCCCGGAACTCGGCCATTCGACCGGCGGCTTCGTGCGGACCGCCGGTGATCGGCACCTCGTTCATCTGGACACCATGGCTCGCGCCGAGTCTCGCCGCGATCTCAGCCCGGGACGGCATTCCGTCACCGAGGGCCCCGGTGGTCCCCACGGCGATCGCACGGGGCGCGTCGCTCATCTCGGCGAGGCGCGCCGCGCCGATGGCGACAGTGCGTGCTGTGACGAGTGACGGGAACCAGCCGTCGCCCACCCGCGCCGCGCGCCGGATCGCGATCGAGGACGCGTTGCCGACCCAGATCGGCGGGCGGGTCACCGACGGCGCCAGCACGATGTCCTGATCGCCGAATCGGACCGGCTCGCCGGCCAGCAGTGCGGGCAACAGGTCCAGGGCGAGATCGGTGCGACTACCGCGATCGGCGTAGGCCACCCCGGCAGCCGCCCACTGCTCGGGGCCGCCGCCGGAGCCCACGCCGAGGATCAGTCGCCCGCCGCTGACGTGCTGCACGCTCGTGATCTGCTTGGCCGCCCAGGCGAGTGGCCTGATCGCGGGGACGAAGACGCCCGCGCCGATCGCGATCCGCTCGGTCACGGCCGCGACCGTGGCCAACCCGACGGCGAGGTCGAGCGAAGGCTGACCCGTGGCGAGATGGTCACCGTGCCAGACACTGTCCAGACCGGCGCCCTCCGCATGCCGCGCGGCGATCCGCAGATCGATGCCGTCCCGGCGCTGGGCGGTCAGGGAGGGCAGGACCACCCCGACCCGGAGTCCGCTGTCACCCGTCATGACCACGCCTTCCTGTGCACGGAAGACCCGGTCAGTCGAGGGTGATGACGATCTTGCCTCGGACGTTCCCGGCCCGGTACGCGCGGTGTGCGTCGGCGGCTCTGGCCCGGGGGAAGGTCTCGAGGATGTGCATGGTCAGCTCGCCCTTGGCGTACCGGCCGGCCAGTTCGGCCAGCCGTGCCGCCGACCGGGTGAACGGGGTGACCCGAATCCCCAGCTGCGGAGCCTTGTCGTGCTCGACGAGCGTCAGGATGCGCCGCCTGTCCCGCACGAGCTCAAGGGTGGCATCCAGCGCGTCGCCGCCGACCCCGTCCAGGCAGGCGTCCACGCCCTGGGGGCCAGGGCCCGCACCCGGTCGACGAAGTGGGCGCCGTGGGCGATCGGGACCGCGCCGAGTGAACGCAGGTAGTCGTGCTGGCCCTCGCGGGTGGCACCGATCACCTCGGCGCCCCACAGCCGGCACAGCTGCACTGCGATGGTGCCCACCGCGCCGGCCGCGCCGTTGATCAGGACCGTGTCACCCGCACCGACACCGATCTCCTTCAGTCCGATGTCCGCTGTCTGGGCCCCCGCACTGAACCCGTCGGCCACCTCCCACGACATGTTCGCCGGCTTGGCGGTGATCTGGTCTGCCGCGACCACGAGGTGCTCGGCGTAGCAGTTCAGGGTGCCGAAGCCGAGAACGTGGTCACCCGAGGCGAACCCGTCCACCCCGTCACCGACCTGGTCGACGACTCCGGCGAACTCGTTGCCCGGGATCTGTGGAGCCGCCGGGTCCTGTCGTCGGTGGATGGTGCCCGCCACCACCGCGATGTCGAACGGCTGCACCCCTGCGGCCTTCACCCGGATCCGACACTATCCAGGACCTGCCTGCGGCTCGTCCACGTCGATCAGCCGCAGAACCTCGGGTCCGCCTGGCTCGAAGAAGCCTGCTGCCTTTCTCACAATCGTCTCCACTTCGTCGACTGATCCAACCCGCGCCGAACCGGCGGTCAGGACAGGGAGAGACCGTGGATGCCGATCCTGCAACCTCAACGTTGCTCGAGGTCAAGGGGCGGTGTGGCCGCACCTCAGCTCTCCAGCAGGCGCCGTGGGCCCGCGCCGTGCGCGCCGAGGGCGTCGCGCGGGTTGGCCATGCCGCAGCGGTCGATCGACAGGCACCCGCAGCCGATGCACTCGGAGAAGTCGTCGCGCAGCTGCTGCAGCGTGTGGATGCGCCGGTCGAGCTCGTCCTGCCACCGCGACGAGATCCGCTGCCAGTCCCTGCGGGTCGGCGTGCGCTGCTCGGGGAGTAGCGAGAGGACTTCCGCCACGTCGGCCAGCGGGATGCCGACGTTCTGTGCGATCCGGATGAACGCGACGCGGCGCAGGACGTCGCGCCGGTAGCGTCGCTGGTTGCCGAACGTCCGCCGGCTGCTGATGAGTTCCTGCCGCTCGTAGAAGTGCAGGGCGGACACGGCGACTCCGCTGCGTGTTGCCACCTCTCCGACTGTCAGTTCGTTCTGGTTCCATCTGGGTTGATGCACGATCGTGCCTCGCTCGCCATTGACCTGAACAATGCTTCAGGTCCTATCGTGCGAGGAGACGACGGTCAAGGACGCGGAGGAAGCAAGCACATGAGCATGGAGACCACGGCGTGGACGTCGCTCTACCACGCGATGAACGCCGAGGAGGAGCGTCGGCCGTTCTCGCGGGCGACGCTGCGCCGGATCGGCGCCTTCGCACTGCCGCACCGCGCGATGCTGATCGGCTTCCTGTTGCTGAGCGTCGTCATCGCGGTGCTCGGCGTCGCCACCCCGGTCCTCGCGGGCCGGGTCTTCGATGTCATCGTCGACGGCCGGGCCGTCTCGCTGGTGATCACGTTGGCCGTCGTCATCGCGGTCATCGCCGTGGCGGAGGCAGGCGTCGGCATCGTGGCGCGCTGGCTGTCCGCGAAGATCGGGGAGGGGCTGATCCTCGACCTGCGCACCGCCGTCTTCGACCACGTGCAGCGCATGCCGATCGCCTTCTTCACCCGCACCCGCACCGGCGCCCTCGTCAGCCGGCTCAACAACGACGTGATCGGCGCGCAGCGCGCGTTCAGCGACACGCTCTCCGGCGTCGTCACCAACCTCGTCGCCCTGGTGCTGACGCTCGTCGTGATGCTCGGGCTGTCGTGGCAGATCACCCTGTTCGCGCTGATCCTGCTCCCCGCGTTCGTGGTGCCCGCCCGGCGCATGGGCAAGCGACTCGCCCGGCTCGAGCGCGAAGCGGCGAACCACGACGCCGCGATGAGCACGCAGATGACCGAGCGCTTCTCCGCACCCGGCGCCACCCTCGTCAAGCTGTTCGGTCGACCCGCGCACGAGTCCGCCGAGTTCGCCTCCCGCGCACGCCGGGTGCGCGACATCGGCGTGCGCACGGCGATGGTGCAGTGGATCTTCATCGTCGCGCTGACCCTCGTCTCGGCCCTCGCGGTCGCCCTCGTCTACGGGCTCGGCGGCTTCTACGCGCTGACCGGCTCACTGGACACCGGTGACGTCATCGCGCTCGCGCTGCTGCTCGTCCGCCTCTACGCCCCGCTCACCGCGCTCGCCAGCGCGCGGGTCGAGGTGATGACCGCGCTGGTCAGCTTCGAGCGGGTCTTCGAGGTGCTCGACCTCGAGCCGCTGATCGCCGAGAGGCCGGGCGCGGGCACCGTTCCCGACGGTCCCGTCTCCGTCGAGTTCGACGACGTCCGCTTCGCCTACCCGTCGGCCGACAAGGTCTCGCTCGCCTCACTCGAAGAGGTCGCGAAGCTCGACCGGCGCGGCGGCGTCGAGGTCCTGCACGGCATCTCGTTCCGTGCGGAGCCGGGACAGATGGTGGCGCTCGTCGGCTCGTCGGGTGCCGGCAAGTCGACCATCGCCCAGCTCATTCCGCGGCTCTACGACGCCGACTCCGGCGCGGTCCGGCTGTCCGGCGTCGACGTCCGCGACCTGACGTTCGACTCCGTGCGCGACACCCTCGGCATGGTCACCCAGGACGGCCACCTCTTCCACGAGACGATCAGGGCCAACCTGCGGCTCGCCCAGCCGGAGGCGACCGAGGAGCACCTCTGGGAGGCGTTGCGGCGGGCCCGTCTCGACGACCTCGTGACGTCGCTGCCCGACGGGCTCGAGACCGTCGTCGGTGAGCGCGGCTACCGCCTCTCCGGCGGCGAACGGCAGCGGCTGACGATCGCGCGGCTGCTGCTGGCCAGGCCCCGGGTGGTCATCCTCGACGAGGCGACCGCCCACCTCGACTCGACGTCGGAGGCCGCCGTCCAGGCCGCGCTCGGCGAGGCTCTCGCCGGCCGCACCGCGGTCGTCATCGCGCACCGGCTGTCGACCGTGCGTGCCGCCGACCTGATCCTCGTCGTCGAGGACGGCCACGTGATCGAGCGCGGCACCCACACCGAGCTGCTTGCATTGGGCGGCCGGTACGAGGAGCTCTACCGCACCCAGTTCGACCAGTCCACCGTGGCGGGGAAGACCCCCGACTCGCCGACCCCTACGCTGCCTCCGACACCGGCGGTCGCGCTCGACTGACCCTCGAGAGCACCCGCCGCCGCCCGTGGACTCCGGGCGAATGATCATGTTCAGTTGGTGAAGCCGTACTGAACACGGCGCATGCGCCGTGGGAAGTGCGCACTCACCGTGGGAAGTCGGAGGCGCCCGCCCTGGCCGCTCACCCGCGCCGAGGTCGAGGCCTTCGGTACCGACGGCGTCTCGACGGTGCGCTTGGAGGACCTCGCCGACGCGGGCGACCCGCCGATCCGCCGCTGGCGCGGCGAGTTCCTCCGTCCCGCCTGACGCCCTGCCCGACCCGTCGCGGTTGGCACCTCCTGATTTCGTGTATAGAGTCCTGGTTATGCAACCAGGAAATGAGGTAAACGACCAGCGCGCTGGTCGCTCCTTCATCGAGTCGGCGCGCCGCGCCCAGATCGTGCGTGCGGCCATCGACACGATCGCGGACGTGGGGTTCGGCAAGGCGTCGTTCGCCCGCATCGCGGAGCGTGCGGGCATCAGTGCGAGCCTGATCTCGTACCACTTCGCGGCCAAGGGCGACCTCATCGAGCAGGTAGTCCGCGACGTCGACGCCGAGATGGACCGCGCCCTGACGGAGCGCGCCGAGGGCGCGGAGACCTACCTCACGGCGTTGCGCGCGCTGATCGAGGGTTTCGTGCACTACTGCGCAGAGCACCCGGCGGAGATGCTCGCCGTCGGCCGGATCCACAACGCCACGCGCGGCGACGAGCCGTCCGGACGCCGGGTGGCCGAGTACGATGCGTCGCTGCAGGAGCTCATCGACATGCTCCGTGAGGGGCAGGAGGCGGGGGAGTTCCGTGACTTCTCGCCGCGGTACATGGCGGTGACGATCACGGCGGCATTCCAAGGGGTGCCGGGAGAGCTGTTCGCCAAGCCCGACACCGACGTGGCGGCGTACGCGGACGAGCTGGCGACGACATTCGAGCACGCCGTGCGGCGTGCGATGCGGGGGAGACGGAAGAATGGCTGACGTGACGGACCGGAAGCCGGCGACGGTCGTCGCCGAGCCCGCCTGGGGTCGGGTCCTGATGTGGGTCGGGCTGCCACTGGTCGGGGCGGGCGCGGGATTCGGGCTCTCGCGTCTCGTCGACTGGTTGCTTGGCCTGCCGTGGACCCCGTTCGAGGGACCGCTCCGGCTGCTGCAGTCGATCCCCGCGCCGTTCGACATCATCGCCCCGATCGCCGTGGGCGCCGTGGCCGGGCTCGTCCTCGCGGGGATCGGTGACAGTGAGATGCTCATCGTCACCGTGGCCGGCGACGAGGTGACCCTCAAGCGCGGCGACACGACCAGATCGCTCCACGCCGCCTCGGTCGCGGGGGTGTTCGTCGAGGGCAAGCAACTCGTCCTGCTCGGCCGTCACGACGACGAGCTGGCGAGGGAGAAGTCCGACCTCGCCGCGACCGCACTGCGCGAGGCGTTCACCGCGCACGGGTACGACTGGCTGCCCGCCGACCCGCACAGGGACGCGTTCCGCCGCTGGGTCGAGGGCACCCCCGACCTGCCCGCCGGCGCCGATGCCCTGCTCAGGGCCAGGTCACGGGCACTGGAGAAGGGCAAGAAGGACGAGCTCACCGAGCTGCGCGACGAACTCGCCAGGCTCGGCGTCGTCGTCCGCGAGGACGACAAGACGCAGTACTGGCGTCGCTCGGGCACGCCGTCGATCCCGTCCTGACTCACGAATCAGCGCTGCTGGCTCAACGCGTACGTGTCTCGCGCATGGCCTGCGCGGTCGCCTCCTGAGCCGTCGCGCCGAGGCCGTCGATCACACCGTCGACGTCCGCCTCGGGCCGGTTCTGGCTGAGCTTGAACTTCGCCTCGACGCGGGAGATCAGGAGCTCGACGCCGACGATCGCCCGCAGCTGACCGGCGACGAACCTCCGCGGCGCGTCGTCGACCGACCACGGCCGCTCCCTGGCGGCCTCGTGCCGCTCGGTCAACCGGCGGACCAGGACCTCGACCCACGTGGGGTCGTCGTGCACGACGAGCTTGCCGTACACGTGGGCGGTGACGTAGTTCCACGTCGGGACGACCCGGCCGTGCTCCCGCTTGCTCGCGTACCACGACGGCGTGACGTACGCGTCGGGACCACGCACGATCACCAGCGACTCGCCGAGGGCCGGGCGTCGCCACTGGTCATTGTTGCGGGCCAGGTGGCCGAGTAGAGCGCCGTGCTCACCCGTCGCCTCGTCGTGGACGAACGGCAGCATCGTCGCCACGAGACCGGTGTCGGTCGAGGTAACGAGGTCGGCCGCACCGTGGTTGGCGAGCAGCTCGCGCACGGCGTCGTCATCCGGGCGGAAGTGGTCGGGCACGCACACGTCTGGCCCCTTCCCGTGTCGGCGTCTCAGCCCACTTCAGGCTAGCTCCCGCCCGTCCGGTCCGGCGACGGAACGCCTGCGGACCTGTTCGTCGTACGCGGCGAGCCCGGCTCGTTCATCCATGCGGACACCCGACCAGAAGGCAGTCGAGAAGGGCAACCGCATTCCAGTCAGATGACCGCGCCGACCTGCCACGGGACGAACTCCTCGTCGCCGTAGCCGAGCTCCTCGCTCTTGGTCGGCAGGCCGGACGCCGTCCGAAGGGCAAGGTCGAAGATCTGCTCGCCGAGCCCTTCGATCGTCGTCGAGCCGTCGAGGACGACACCCGCGTCGACGTCCATGTCCTCCTCCATCCGGCGGTACAGCTCGGAGGTCGTCGCGAGCTTGATGCTGGGGACGGGCTTGCAGCCGAACGCCGAGCCCCGGCCGGTCGTGAAGCAGACGAGGTTGGCTCCGCCCGCCACGAGCCCGGTCACGGAGACGGGGTCGTAGCCGGGGGTGTCCATGAAGACGAATCCCTTGGACGTGATCGGGTCGGCGTAGCCAACGACGTCGCGTAGTGCGGTCGTACCGCCCTTCGCCACCGCACCGAGCGACTTCTCGAGGATGGTGGTGAGGCCGCCGTCCTTGTTGCCGGGGGAGGGGTTGTTGTCCATCGTCCCGCCGTGCGCGGCGAGGTACTCCTCCCACCACGCGATGCGGTCGAGCAGCTTCTGGCCGACCTCGCGGTCGATGGCCCTGCGGGTGAGCAGGTGCTCGGCCCCGTACACCTCGGGCGTCTCGGCGAGGACGCCGGTGCCGCCGTGCCGGACGAGCAGGTCGACAGCCGCGCCGAGCGCCGGATTGGCGGTGATGCCCGAGTACCCGTCCGAGCCGCCGCAGTTGGTGCCGAGCACCAGCTCGCTCGCGGGCACGGTGGCGCGCCGCTCCCGGTCGGCGTCGGGGAGGATCTCACGGATCCTGGCGAGTCCCTCCCGCACCGTCCGCGTCGTGCCGCCGAGGTCCTGGATCGTCGACTTGACGAGCGGCATCGACGACCGAGCGCCGGAGTCACCGACGATGCCCGCGATCTCGTTGTGCTCGCAGCCGAGACCGATCACGAGGAACCCGTAGAAGTTCGGGTGGCCGAGGTAGCCGCGCATCACCTTGCGCAGCATCTCCAGGCCGGTGTCGTCGCCGATGCCGCACCCGGTGCCGTGGGTGAGCGGGACGACGCCGTCGACGTGCGGGAAGTCCCCGAGCATGCCGGACAGCCGCGCCTCCTCGGCGATGCGGCGCACCGCCGTCGCGGAGCAGTTGACCGAGCTGAGGACACCGATGTAGTTGCGGGTGCCGACGCGGCCGTCGGACCTGACGTAGCCCTCGAACGTCGCCCGGTCGGCGTCGGGCACCGGCTCGGGCAGCCACGCGGTGCTGCCGAACTCGTACTCGGCGCCGACCGGCTGGTACGCGAGGTTGTGCGTGTGGACGTGCTCGCCGACCTCGATCGGGCCTGCGGCGCGGCCGATGACCTGACCGTACTTGTGCACGGGGGCACCGTCGGGGACACCCATGGTCGCGACCTTGTGACCGCGCGGGACCGGCTCGCGGGTCCGTCCGCCGCCGGGCAGCGGATGGCCGGTGGGGAGCTCGGTGACGGCGACGGCCACCTCGTCGTCGGGGTGGAGACGCAGGACGTCGGCGGTGGTGACGGCGGTCATGTCTCGACCGTAGCCGTCGCGCGGGGGAACGGTACGGCGTACGTCGAGCGATGTTCCGCACGATCTCCTGGGGGGAGCCGCGAGGGACGCGACCCCATTAGCCGAATTTGGCTAGTTGGCGTACGCTTCGGTTGAGTAGCCAAACTTGGTCAATGAGGGAGTGGTCGAGATGTCGTCATTGACGCCCTACGTGATGGTGCGCAGCGCGAAGGCCTTCGTTGAGTTCATCGAGAGCGCCTTCGGTGCCGAGGTGTCCCACGTGGTGCCCTTGCCCGCCGATCCCGAGCGGGTGATCCACGCCGAGGCACGGATCGGCACCGGCGTGCTGTTCTTCGCCGACTCAGGGCCGGACGGTCGCCAGTGCCTGCCCACCCCGGCCGAGCCGGCCCACATCCAGCTGTGGACCACCGTGCCGGACGCCGAGGCGGCGTACACGCGGGCGGTCGCCGCCGGTGCCGCACCTGCCATGGCGGTCACGGCCCAGGACGACGGCAGCCGGATGGGCGGCTTCGTCGACCCGTTCGGCACCTTGTGGTGGGTCAGCACGAGCTCACCGAACTGAGCGTCGAGCCGGGGAGGACGACAGATGTCGGCGATTCGCCTGCTGGTGCTCGGCGCGGTGCGACGCCGCGGGCGCGCACACGGCTACCAGGTGCGGTCCGACCTGGAGTCGTGGGGCGCGCACGAGTGGTCGAATGCCAACTCGGGCTCGGTCTACCACGCGCTCAAGGCCATGACCGGGCAGGGCATGCTCGTCGTGCACGAGACGACGCCGAGCGCGGCGGGCGGACCGCCGCGGATGGAGTACGAGCTGACCGAGGAGGGCGAGCGGGCGTACCTCTCCCTGCTACGCACGGCGCTCACGAGTCGTGATCCCCGGCTCGACCTGCTGGCCGCCGCGGTCGGCCTCGTGGACGACCTGCCACGGGACCAGGCGATCGACCTGCTGCGTCAGCGCGCACAGGCGATGGACGAGTGGCGGGCGAGCATCGCCGCGCACCTGCCGCCGGACACCGACCTGGAGACCTGGGGCCCGGTCGGCGAGGTCGTGGGGTTGTGGCTGCACACCGCGGACAGCCGCGCGGAGTGGACCCACCGGCTGATCCGGCGACTGGAGGCGGGGGCGTACCGCATGGCCGGCGAGGAGTGAGGAGCCGTATGTCGAGCCGGGCTCAGGTGAACAGGCAGAACGGGTGGCCGGCCGGGTCGTAGAGCACCCGGACGTCGCTCTGGGGCTGGATGTCGGCGAGCGTCGCACCGCACGAGACCGCCCACGCCGTCGCGGACTCGAGGTCCTCGACATAGATGTCGAGATGCTGCGTGCTGTGCTGCCGGCCCGGCTCGCTCGGCCATCGCGGCGCCGAGTAGTGCCGCTCGTACTCGAAGTTCAGGGTGATCCGACCGTGATCGCTGGTCGACCTCAGCTGAGCCCACCCGGCCTCGGCCGGTTCGCCCGGGCGAGGTGGGTCACTGGCGGAGAGCTCGGTATCCAGCAGGCGCGCGTAGAACCGCGCGAGCTCACGGGGATCCGGCGCGCCGATGGTGACTGAGGTGACCTGCAACCGGACCGCCTGCATGCATGACCCTCCGTCCGCATCGACCCGCCCATCATCGCAGACCTGACCATAAGGACTTGCCTTGCCGACGTCACGCGGTCAGGTGCTGGACGAGGAGAGCGCCGCCGAGGACGACCATGCCTGCTCCGGAGACTCGGGAGACGTTGCGGGCAATGGACGGGCGGGCGCCGAGCAGTGCTTGTGCCGCTGCTCCGACGCACAGGTAGACCACTCCGCAGGTCAGGGTGAAGGTCATCCCCAGGGTCGCCATCTGCAGCGGGATCGGCCAAGGTGCGTCGGGATCGGTGAACTGCGGCAGCACGGCCACGAAGATCAGGAGGCCCTTGGGGTTGAGGCCACTCACTGCCATGCCGTGCAGCACGGTGCACAGGTCGGTGTCGCCGGTCGATGCGTCGCGGGCGTTCACGGATGCCGGGTGCCTGAGAACCCTGATCCCGAGCCAGGCCAGGTAGAGCCCGCCGATGATCGTCAGTGCCGTGAGCGCGATCGGGGTCGAGGCGACCAGGAGGCCCAGCCCTGTCGACACGACTGCGGTCGTCACCACATAGCCGAGCACGATCCCGGTCGCGGCCGGCACGACCTGGCGGCGCAGGCCGGCGGTGATCGCGAAGGCCCAGTCGGGTCCTGGCACCACGATCAGGAGGGCGGTCAGGACCCAGAAGGCGAGGATCGAGCTCACCGGCACGGGGTCGTCCCTTCCGTCGGGATCGGTGCCGCCGCAAGGCTAGGCGCGATCTGCCGGAAGATGGTTTCGACTTCGACCCCGCTGGGGCGCTTGTGTGGAAGCATCGCCCCCATGGACGCGATCGATCGGAAGATTCTTGCTGTACTGCAGCAAGAGGGGCGACTGACGCTCACCGAGCTGGCCGAGCGCGTCCGACTCAGCGTGTCCCCATGCCACCGCCGGCTGCGGGCTCTCGAGCGCGACGGCACCATCATCGGGTACCGCGCCGTGGTCGACCCCGCGGCGCTCGGACTAGGGTTCGAGGCACTCGTCTTCGTGACCATGCGCCAGGAAGACCGCGACACGCTCCTGGCCTTCGAGGACGCCGTCGCGAGGATCCCTCATGTGCTCCTGGCCCAGCGCCTCTTCGGAGACCCCGACTACCTGCTCCGCATCGTGACCGCCGACCTCGCCGGCTACCAGGAACTCGAGGACGACGTGCTGGCCGCCCTCCCAGGCGTGCAGCGTCTGAACTCGACCCTCGTGATGAAACGAGTCGTCACCGACCGACCGCTCCCTACCTGAACAGACTGCCTCATCGGTAGGGGAGTGGCCGCAACACTTAGCCCTTGTGCTAAGTGTGGTTGAGGGCTAATACTTAGCCACATGGCTCAGTATTCGGCGGTGCTCGACGGCGTGTTCGTCGCGCTTGCCGACCCGACGAGGCGTGCCGTGATCCGGCGGCTCGGTCGCGGGCCGGCTAGCGTCGGCGACCTCGCGAGCGAGGCCCCTATGACGTTGCCGTCGTTCATGAAGCACGTGCGGGTGCTGGAGTCGAATGGCCTGATCCGCACGGCGAAGTCCGGCCGGGTGCGCACCTGCGAGCTCAACCCGGAGCGGTTCGCGCTCGTCGAGGACTGGCTCACGGAGCAGCGACGCATCTGGGCGGTCCGCACCGATCGCCTGGAGCGGTTCGTCACCATCCCCAAGGAGGAGCATTGAATCTCGATCTCGATCTCGGCATCGACCGGGTCATCCGCGCGCCCCGCAAAGCCGTGTGGGATGCGTGGACCGATCCGGCCAACCTGGCGCAGTGGTGGGTGCCCGCGCCGACCCACTGTCGTGTGGAGCGTCTCGACGTCCGGCCCGGCGGCGCGTTCGTCACGCTGATGAGCGACGACGGCGACGCGTTCGTCCCGCATCTGGACGCGTGCTTCCTCGTGGTGGACGAGCTCGAACGGATCGTGTTCACCAACGCGATCGACAGCGGATGGCGTCCCACGAGCCCCGCACCGATCCTGATGACCGCCGAGGTCGTTCTGCGGGACCACCCGGACGGCACCGACTACCGGATCACCGTGCGCCACGGCGACCCGGCCGCCCGCGCCCGGCACGCCGAGCTCGGCTTCGCCGAGGGCTGGGGCAGCGTCGCCGACCAGCTCACCCGGCTCGTCGAGAGCGGGGCCGGGCGATGAAGGTCGCCGTGCTGGAGTTCATCACCCTCGACGGCGTGAGCCAGGCTCCTGGTTCGTCCACCGAGGACACCAGCGATGGTTTCACCAAGGGCGGCTGGCTCGTGCCGCACATGGACGAGGTGTTCGTCCGGCGCACGTCGGAATGGCTGGACTGCGCCGACGGCCTGCTGCTCGGCCGGCGGACGTACACGGCGTTCGCCCGCGACTGGCCGGCGATCACCGACCCCGACGACCCGTTCACCGAGCGGATGAACTCGCTGCCGAAGTACGTCGTGTCGAACACGATCGAGGCGGGGAGCTGGTCGCCGACCACGGTGCTCCGCGGCGACCCTGTGGAGGCGGTCCGCGAGCTGAAGACGCGGCCGGGGCGGGAGTTGCAGGTCCACGGCAGTGCCCGGCTCGCCAGCGCGCTGCTGTCGGCGGGGATCGTCGATACGCTCCGGCTCGTCGTGGCGCCCGCCGTGCTCGGGTCGGGCCGCCGCCTGCTCACCCATCCCGCCGCGGCTACCGGACTTCGACTCGTCCGGCACGAGGCCACGACGCGGGGTCTGCTGCTCCTCGAGTACGAGGTCACCGGCGCTGCGGTCGTTGGCGACTACGCCGGCGTCACGGATCTCCGGTAGCGGCTGACGCGGCGGCGGCAGTAGTGGATGGTAAGTGCCAGCAGCAGGGGACCCCAGATCACCATCGGTGCATACGAGACGAGCTGGACCGTCGTCGGTAGCCCTGGCTCGGTGCCGACGTCGAAGGTGGTGCCGGTGAGTGCCGCGTATGCCACGCCGCCGGTCCAGATGGCGGTCAGCCCGACCCCGCCGACAGCAGCCAGCACCGTGGGGATCCATGTCGGAATGCGCCGCCCGCGGAGCGGCGGCAGCCACGGCGGTACGACCTCGCCCCACCGCTGGACGAGCCCGAACGCGAGCAATGCGAGCAGCTCGCTGACGATGCACAGCAGGATCATCCGCACGTCGCCGAACACCGTGTCCAACCGAGACCGGTGGATCCACGCCGCGTCGTACCCGAACGGGAACTGCACGATGATGCCCAGCCGCCACACTGCGGACGGGAGAGTGCAGACCGCGATCAGATGTGCGGCGACCCGGGCCCACCCCGGCACGCCGGGTGCGTATTCGGACCACCGCACCCGCGGCCGGACCGTAGCAGCTGTCATGTTCATACCGACGAGGATGTCCGGCGATCCTGCGCCGCACCTCGGCCGATCGGCCGATCCCTTCCCGGCCGAAGGGACCTATCGGCAAGACGGAAGCTCCCGCCTGATCAGCCCGTAGACCCACGAGTCAGAGACCTCGCCGTTCACGACGCAGTCTTCCCGCAACGTCCCTTCACGCACGAACCCGAGCTTCTCCAGCACGCGGGCTGATGCCATGTTGCGTGTGTCGGTCTCAGC
>WHST01000109.1 GCA_009379955.1 Streptosporangiales bacterium
GGCTGTCTGCCGATCTTCGCCTCCGGGCTGATCATCTTGGGCGCGCGTAACGTCGACCCGCGAAAGGTACGGCTCGACTGATCGATGACGACACACGGTGAACCAGCGCTCAACGGGCGAATCGCACTCGTGGTAGGCGGCACCGGGGGGATCGGCGCCGCCATCGCGACGGCGTTTGTCGAAGCACGGGCAACGGTCGTCGTCGCGGACCGCGACGACGACGCGGCAGCGTCGGTCATGCAGGCGATCGGCGCCGACGGTCACGTGTCCGTCGACGTCACGGACCCTTCGTCGGTCGAGCAGGCCGTTACCGGGGTGCTCGGCACCCACGGACGCATCGACATCCTGGTCAACTCGGCGGGAGTGTTGACCGAGGCGCCGTTGGCCGAGATGACCCTCGCGCAATGGCGGGACACGATCGACGTCGACCTCACCGGCGTCTTCCTCTGTTGCCGCGCGGTGGTCCCGTCGATGGTTGAGGCCGGGTACGGACGGATCATCAACATCGCCTCGCAACTAGGCATCAAGGGTGGCCGTGGCCTGACTCACTACAGTGCGGCCAAGGCCGGTGTCATCGGTTTGACCAAGGCACTGGCCCTCGAGGTCGCCGAACGCGGTGTGCTGGTCAACGCCATTGCTCCCGGGCCGGTCGAGACACCGATGGTCGTGGGTATCAGCGAGAAGTGGAAGGCGGCCAAGCGGGCAGAGCTTCCTCTCGGCCGGTTCGGTGTACCGGCCGAGATCGCTCCCACCGCCGTCTTGCTGGCCAGTGACCCCGGTGGCAGCCTGTACGTCGGACAGACGTTGGGCCCCAACGCAGGGGATGTGATGCCATGAGCGAGCGCCAGCGAGCGAATCGTGTGCACAGTTCCGATGCGCCCGCCGGTCCGGCGGGACCACGACCCATCCTGACCACGGAGACGGGTGCATGAGCCGCGCTGCCAGGGAACACGGCGCCCAGGACACCTATCGCGCGTCCGGGTTCACCGGTGCCTTCACCTTCGGCTCACGGCCGGCCGTCGTGGTCGTCGACTTCTGTCTCGGCTTCACCAACCCGTCCTTCCAACTGGGTTCGGAGATGGGTGAGGTGGTGCGGCGCACCCGCACGGTGCTCGCCGCCGCCAGGAAGCGGGGCGTCCCGATCGTGTTCACCACCATCGCCTACGACGAGGGGGCACAGGCGGCGACGGCCTGGGTGCGCAAGGTGCCCTCACTGCGCGAACTGGCCACCGGCAGTCGCGCGGTCGAGATCGACCCGCTGCTCGGCCGGCTCCCGCATGAGGCGCTGATCACCAAGACCGGAGCGTCCGCCTTCTTCGGCACCCCGCTGGCGTCGATGCTGACCGCGTGCGGTGTCGACACAGTGCTCGTCGCCGGTGCCACCACCTCAGGATGCGTCCGCGCGACGGTCGTCGACTCCGTCCAGCACGGGTTCGGCACTTTCGTCATCACCGACTGCATCGCGGATCGTTCCACCGGCCCGCACGAGGCGAACCTGTTCGACATGACGGCGAAGTACGCCGATCCCCTCACGGCCAAGGAGGTAATCGGCCACCTCGAACGGATATTCGAGATCGAGGTATGAGAACGACAGCAGTGACGACCGCAGGGGTTTGGAGGCACGGTGCGTGCCGTTGCCCTCGAGCGGCCACCGGCTTCGGCCCAACTGACCGGCGTCGCTGGCCGACGGCGACTTCACTATCGAGGAGATGAGCATGGCAAAGGACATCAAGTGCGTCTTCGGCGTCGACATCGACGCCGTCGGCGGATGGCTGGGATCGTACGGCGGTGAGGACTCGCCGTCGGACATCCAGCGCGGAATGTTCTCGGGTGAGGTAGGCACACCTCGACTGCTGAGACTGTTCCAGAAGTACGACATCCCGGCCACCTGGTTCGTCCCCGGCCACTCGATCGAGACGTTCCCCGACCAGGTCAAGATGATCGTCGAGGCCGGCCACGAGATCGGCGCGCACGGCTACGCGCACGAGAACCCGATCGCGATGACCCCCAAACAAGAGGAGGACGTACTGGCCTACTCGGTCGAACTGATCGAGAAGGTCAGCGGCAAGGCTCCCCGCGGCTACGTGCCGCCATGGTGGGAGATGTCCGACATCACCGCCGCCCTGCTGCTCAAGTACGGCTTCACCTACGATCACGGCCAGGGGTTCCACGACTTCGTGCCCTTCTACGCCCGGGTGGGCGACAAGTGGACCAAGATCGACTACAGCAAGGAAGCCAGCGACTGGATGAAACCGCTGGAGCGTGGCGAGGTGATCGACATCGTCGAGATCGGCGCCAACTGGTACATGGACGACCTGCCGCCGATGATGTTCATCAAGAAGGCGCCGAACAGCGCCGGCTGGGTCAACCCCCGTGACGTCGAGCAGTGGTGGCGCGACCAGTTCGACTGGGTGTACCGCGAGCAGGACTACGGGGTCTTCGCGTTCACCATCCACCCGGACGTCTCGGGCCGGCCGCAGGTCCTGCTCATGCTCGAGCGGCTGATCGAGTACATCAACGGACACGAGGGGACCAGTTGGGTCACCATGGAGGAGTCCGCGGACGACTTCCGCCGCCGTTACCCGTACCCCGGCAGCAATGGCAGCATCTTCATGCCAGGCACCTGAGACCCATCAGGGGTGGAACGGCTACTCGCCGTTCCACCCCTGGTTCCCTGGTCGAGGTTACGACGACGTGAGGTTCCGGTCAGCCATGTGCGTGCTCTGCTACGAGCTTGCCGAGGACAGCCACTGGTCCGACACCGTACCGGCGGCTGGCCAGACACGACGCTCCTCGCCTCGCGCGAGGTATCTACGGATACAGCGACTCCGCGCACTCGAACCGTATGGACTGACCGTCTCCGACCGCGGCACCGGGCGGCACGTAGTCGTCGCGGACCGCAACGGCACCGCGGAGGTGGCCGCCGACCTACCCGCGGTGTGGCGAGCCGCGCAACGGTTGTCGGCCACACCGGTGGACGCACTCGACCCCGCGTTGCTGGACGCGTTGGAAGACCGTGGGGCGGGAGGATGACGGTCACACGGTTGCTGTCGCCGCCGGTCGCGTCCGGCGGCGCACCGGCGTCCTCGGGCCGGCATGGCGTCACCGTGCTCAGCGGATTCCTGGGGTCAGGTAAGACGACGGTGCTGCGCGCCGAGCTCGTCCGGGTCGGGACACGGGCTCCGGCGGTCGTCGTCAACGACTTCGGTCACGCTCCGGTCGAGGAGTCGATGCGGGCCCAGACCCGGCGACGTCCGCTGTCGCTGTCCGGTGGAGGTGCCTGCTGTACCCGCCAAGACGATCTCGCGCAGGCGCTCCGCCACCTGCTCGACGAGGAGCAGCGCGGTGTCACGCAACTGTTCGACCACGTCGTAGTCGAGACCAGCGGTCTTTCCGATCCCGGTCCCATCGCCTTCACGATCACCAGCGACCCCGTACTGAAGCACCATTTCGTGCTAGCGCAGGTCTGCGTAACCGTCGACGCGCTGACCGGGCCGAGTAGCATCAATCGCCACGACGTGGCGCCGCGCGCGGCCGACCAGCTCCTGGTCACCAAGGCAGACCTCGCCACCGCTGGTGAGGTGTCCCGGCTGGTCGAGCGGCTGCACCAGCTGAACCCTTCGGCGGGAGTCGTCGTCACCGCCAACGGGGAACAGCTCGACGTGCTGGTCGAAGGCGGCGGTGACACGGCGCGTACGGTGACGCCGCACCAGACCGGCGAGCACACGGCCGCCGTATCCACGCTCGAGCTCGTCACCAACGGCCGCGTCGACTGGCAGGCGTTCTCGATCCGGCTCAGCCTACTGCTGCACACCCACGGACCGAACGTACTGCGGGTCAAAGGCGTGGTGGACGTCGATGACGTCGGGCCGGTCGCCGTCAACGGCGTGCAGCACGTCATCCACCCCCGGAGCACCTCCGCCGGGTACCCGCTTCGGCACGCGGATCATCGTGATCGCCCACGACCTCGCCCCCGGCCTCCTCCAGCGTTCCTTCAACGCGTTCCTCGGCATCGGCGGAAGGTGACCTGACACCATGACCAGTCGCACTCGCCTCCCCCGAATTTCGGTCTTCTCCCTCGGCGGCACCATCGCCTCGACGAACACGCCAGGCGCCGCCGGTGGCGGCGTGACGCCTCAGCTCGACGCAGCCGCACTAGCGGCCGCGGTTCCCCAGTTGCGTGACGTGGCCGAACTCGAGACAGTGCCGTTCCGGCAGACAGCCTCCGGTGACCTCACCTTCGAGGACATCGCGCTGCTGGCCGCAGAGATACGTACCCGCTTCGACGCGTCGACGACAGGGGTCGTGGTCACCCAGGGAACCGACTCCATCGAGGAGACGTCCTTCGCCCTCGATCTGCTCGTGAACGGCCCCCAGCCCGTCGTCGTGACGGGAGCGATGCGCAACCCCACGCTCGCCGGAGCCGACGGCCCGGCGAACCTTCTCGCCGCGGTGCAGGTGGCAGGCTCTCCGCAAGCGAAAGGACTCGGCGGCCTGGTCGTCTTCAACGACGAGATCCACGCGGCACGGTTCGTCCGAAAGACACACACCACCAACCCGTCGACGTTCCACTCGATGGCCACCGGCGCACTGGGTTGGGTCGTCGAGGGCCGGCCACGCATCGTGCTGCGGCCGACGCCGTTGCCGCCCCTTCCCCCGCCCAACGTCGAAAAGTTCCCACGCGTCGCGCTGCTCACGATAAGTCTCGGCGAGGATGCACGCATCGTCGACCAACTGGAGTCGCTGGGCTACGCAGGGCTGGTCGTCGAAGCGTTCGGCGGTGGGCACGTCCCGGCGCGCATGGTCGCGTCCCTGACCCAGCTGGCGAGCACGATGCCGGTAGTGCTAGCCTCCCGCACCGGCGCCGGCGAGGTACTCAGCGAGACCTATGCGTTCCCCGGTTCCGAACGCGACCTCCTCGACCGAGGACTCATCCGCGCCGGGTTCCTGGACGGCCCGAAGTCGCGCGTCGCGCTCACGCTCCTTCTCGCGGAGGGCGCCGACTCCGGCGCCGTCCGCGCGTACTTCCGTGACCTAGCACGGGGGTAGCGGTGTCGCAGCCAACGGGATGGGCCGGTGACCAAACCCGGTGTGCCACCGCGGCACCAACGAGAACACCGAATGGACAGAGATCGCCGGTGCGTCCGGTGCCGACGCGGCGCCGCGGCTTGCGCAGCGCCCGGTCGACGACCGGGCCGTGCCCGGCCGGTGCGCAGGCGGGTGGTCAGCTCGCGCCGCTGCGCGCCGCGGCCCTGGATGTAGAGGGCCTGGTAGATCGCCTCGTGACTGATCCGCATGCGGTCATCGTCGCCGAAGTCAGCCACCAGCCGGCGGGCGATCTGCTCCGGACTCCAGCGCTGCTCGAGCTCGTCCTGCACGTAGGCCCCGCAACACCGGGTCGACGGCCAGCTTGACCGTCTTGGGTCGCCGGGCGCGGCGGTCGGCCTCGGCCTGGGCGACGCCCGCCCGGTACCGGGCCGGGTCTTCGCCGGTCGCGTTACGTCGCAGCTCCCGGCTGATCGTGCAGGCCCAGCGGGCGGGGCGATCTCACGGACGCTGACCCGTCCCCGCCAGACCGCGATATCCTCCCGCTCACCCATCGACAGGTACCGCCCGGCAGGCTCGGCCAGGTGCAGGGTCGCCATGCCACCACCATCACCGAACCAGCGACACCCCACCGCCACTGCCGCCGCCTCCGTCGACGCACCAGCGGCGACCAGCCGCCAGAACCACGCTCCGCCTGCCGCGGCCTACGCGGCCGACCCGGACCCGCCATCGACAACACCCCAATCAGTCAGGGCGTTGCAACGACCCCTTGAACCCGAGCTGCCGCGCGGCGCCGAAACCCATCCGGCTGATCGTGACGTCGCCCGCGCACGTGACAGTCCCACCTGGAGCGCCGTTGGTCATGCCGTGCCTTTCCTCCGTATCATCGAATCAGGTGTTGCCCGACGACCCCGCTGCCGGCGAGGACGAGTTCCACGCCCGGTTGACCACGCTTGCCCGGCGCCAGGCGTCAGCTGACACCTGGCGCGCATCGGTGCACCAGCTCGAGCGCCTCGGTCGACGGGATGACGTCGGCGTACTTTGCGTCCAGGTCCAGCAGGTTCGCCTCGTGCAGCCGCGGGTCGCGGTCGCCGCAGGCGTCGGCGACGACGAGCGGGCGGAATCCGCACTGTATCGCGTCGGTGGCCGTGGCCCTGATGCAGCCGCTCGTAGTGAGGCCGCAGACCAGCAGCGTGTCGATCCCGGCCGCGGTCAGGCTGGCGGTCAGGCTGGTGCCGAAGAACGCGCTCGCGTACTGCTTGGTGACGACCAGCTCGTCCGCTCGCGGCTGCAGACCAGCCGCCGGCGCACCGAGCGGCTTGCCCTCCTCGAACACCCGCAACGCCGGGATCTTCCGCCAGAAGAGCCCACCGTCGACACCACCGGGCCGGTAGCTCACCCGGGTGAACAGCACGGGGACTCCCGCGTCACGCCCTGCCTCGACGAGCCTGGCGGCGGCGGCCACGGCGTCCTCGACCGGTGCGCGCAACGGCGACCCGTCGACGAGGTACGCCTGCACGACGTCGACGACGAGCACCGCGGGACTGCGACCACAACCCAGCCGGCCGCGGAACCCGGACGCGGCGTAGTCGCCGAGCAGGTCGCTCACGCCTTCGCCACCGTCCAGGCGGCGATAGGTGGCTTCGGCGCGGGTAGTCCCGTCTCCTCCTCGCACCGGGCCAGGATCTCCGACAATGCTGGTCCCTTGTCGAACAGCGGCAGGTCACCGCGCTCCTCGCCTAGTTCGGCCCGCAGCCGCTGCGTCGCCCCGGCGTCGACGGTGCCGCGCTCGTCGCAGACGACGCCGTAGCTATTCCGCGCACCGTCGACCGTGACGAGCCGCCGCAGCACCTCGAGGCCGACAAGCTCGGGATCACGGGCCAGCGGGTCACCCCAGCCACCGCCGCCCCAGGTGACGAAATGCAGGACGTCGTCGGGGTACACCGGGACGTCGTGGCACTTGCTAGGCAGCACCTCGACCTCGCCGGACGCCCGCTGGATCCACTTGCGGCCACGCGCAGCCGGTTTGCCGCCGTTCACGCCCCACGGGTACGTCAGCCAGCGGTCGTCGTGGATCGCGATCGTACCCGGCTGCTCGAACCGGTACGCGACGTCCACGCCGTTGCCGCCGCGGTGCAGGCCCGCTCCCCCGGAGTCGGCGACCGTCTCCCACAGTTCGACCCGCAGCGGGTAGTACGATTCGAGGTACTCGCACGGGATGTTGACGAACGACGGCCAGAGCGAATGTCCGTCCGGCCCGTCACCCATCGGCCGGCCGGGGATCCCGCCGAACCCGATGGAGTACAGCAGGAACCACTCTCCGCTCCGCGACCCCGAGGTGTACTGCCCGGAGTACATGAAGTGCGGCGACGACGAGAAGCCGGCGGCGTTCAGGATCGCCGGGTTCGTCTGACCGAGCAGGCCGCCGAACAGGTCGAAGACCCTGCCGATGCCGTGGTTCCTCGCGTTGAGCGCCGCGGGGTACCTGGGCTTCCAGAACGAGTCCTCGGGGATGGTCACGTCGATCAACGGGTAGAAGCCGTCGTTCCAGAGGATCTGCGGGTCGGCGACCGTGATCACGTAGATGCCGAAGAACATCCTGACCAGGTTCTCGTTCAGGAAGTAGTTCACCGGCCCGACCGCCTGCGGCGCGGCATGGCTGAAGTCCAGGTGCACCTTCTCGCCGTGCCTGGTGAGCGACACGGTCAGCTCGTACGGGCCGTACCCACAGCCGTCGTCGCAGATGTAGTCGGTGAACTCGATCGTCTCGCCGTCGACGAACAACGCGGCGAGCAGTGCCTTCATCGCCTGGTAGTTCCTGTCGAGCAGCGCGTCGAGCGCGGAGACGTACGCCTCGACGCCGAACCTGTCGCACAGCTCGGTGACCCGCCTGGCGGCCATGTTGCACGCCGCGACGAGACCATTCAGGTCCGCGCGGTTCCAGTCGGGCATGCGCACCTGGTTGAGCACGATGGCCAGGGCGTCCTCGTTCAGCTTGCCGCCGTCGTACAGCTTGAACGGCGGGATGACGACACCCTCTTCGAAGATGGTGCGCGAGTCCGAGGGCATCGAGCACGGTGTCTTGCCGCCGACGTCGGACATGTGCCCAAACATCGACGACCAGCCGACGATCCGGCCCTCGTAGTAGATCGGCACGACGAGCAGCCAGTCGTTGGCGTGGCTGATGGCCGCACCGCACGCGTAGGGGTCCGACGTCAGCAGCACGTCGCCCTCGCCGATCGTGCCGGGGTAGTTGTCCAGGAAGTCGGGAACGGACAGCCCGAACTGGCCGACGACCATCTTCCCTTCCGGGTCCGCGATGAGCGGGAACTCGTCGTGCTGCTCGCGGATACCGGGTGAGAGCGCAGTACGGAAGAGCACCTCGTCCATCTCGTACCGCGCGTTGCGCAGCGCGCCCTCGACGATGTCGATGGTGATCGGGTCGATGTCGACCCGGCCGATGGTTGCTGTGTTCGTCTGCGTGACGGTCGCCATCTATGCCTCCAGTGGACGGATCAGCAGGCAGCCGCTCGGATGCACCGTCGCGGCGTGGCCGGGCAGCACCAGGGTGGTCGAGTCCATCTCGGTGACGATCGCCGGACCCGCCACGACGTTGCCGGCCACCAGCCGATCGCGGTCGTAGATCTCGGCAGCCGTGTACGCGCCGGCGACCCAGATCTCGGTGGTGCGGACGTGCGCGGCCGAAGCGTCGCTGCCGCCCTCGACCAACTCCTGCCAGGCGACCTCGGGCCGCGGGCCGCTGACCATCACCCTGAGGTTGATCACCTCGCGCTCGTTGCCGAGTAGGAAGGAGAAGAGCCGTTCGTGCTCCGCGTCGAACGCCTTGCCCAGCTCGTCGAGCAGATTCTCGTCCGCGACGGCGTCGTCGTCGAGCTCGATCGGGATCTCGAATCCCTGGCCGTGGTACCGCATGTCGATGTGGTACCTATGCACCTGCTGCTCGCGCGGTACGCCGCCCGCGGCCAACCGTCGCGCCGCGGTGTCGGCCAGTTCGCCGAGCGCCTCGCGCAGCTCGTCGTCGGTGAGCCCGGAGAACCGCCTCACCATCGTCCGCGCGTTCTCCTCCCGGACGCACGTCGTCGCGTCGCCATAGGCGCAGAGGACACCGGGTGAAGGCGGCACGATGACGGGCCACGAACCGGTGAGCCGGCCGAGCGCATTCGCGTGCAACGGACCCGCGCCGCCGAACGCCACGAGCGCGAAGTCGCGTGGGTCGAAGCCCTGCTGAACGCTGACGAGTCGCAGCGCGCCGAACATGTTCTCGTTGACGATGTCGACGATGCCCGCGGCCGCCGCCTCCGCGCCTTCCAGGACCATCGCGTCGGCGATGGTCGCCACCGCCTTCCTACCGGCGTCGACGTCGAGCGTGATCTCGCCGCCTGCGAGCTGGTCGGGCAGGTAGCCGAGCACGACGTTGGCGTCCGTGACGGTCGGCTCGACGCCGCCGAGCGCGTACGCCGCCGGCCCAGGCACGGCACCCGCGGACCGCGGCCCTACCCGCAACGCCTTGGTGAGCTCGGGCACGTGCGCGATCGAACCGCCCCCGGCGCCAACGGTGCGTACATCGACGCTCGTCGCGCGCACGGTCAGGTCGCCGACCGTCGTCTCCCTGCCGACCCTGGGCTGTCCGCCGAGCACGAGCGCGACGTCGGTCGACGTGCCGCCCATGTCGAAGGTGAGCAGATCGGTGAAGCCGGCCTGCTCGGCGAACCACACTGCCCCGGTGACACCGCCTGCGGGACCGGAGAGCAGCAGCGACACCGGGCCGGCCGCGGCCTTGTCCGCCTGCGTCAGGCCGCCGTCGCTGCGCAAGATGGACAGCGGCGCCGCGACGCCGTTCTCCCGCAGCGACGCGTCCAGGCTGCGCAGGTACCGCGAGACCTCGGGCTGCACGTAGCTGTTCGCGACCGTGGTGACGGTGCGCTCGTGCTCGCGCATCTCTGGCAATACGTGGCTCGACAGCGACACGGGGACGCCTGGCAGCTCCTCGGCCGCGAGCTCCGCGACCCGCTGCTCGTGCTCGTCGTTGGCGTAGGAGTTGACCAGCGCGATGGTGAGCGCCTCGATGCCCGCGTCGGCCAGCAGCCGCAGGTTCGCCCTGGCATCGTCGTCGTCGAGCGGCGTGACCACCTCGCCATCCGCCGTGATCCTGCCGATGACCTCGACGGTGTGCTCGAGCTTCGCCAGCGGCTCCGGCTTCGGCCAGACGATCCAGCCGGCGAGGCCGCCTGGGACGAACGAGCGCCCGATCTGCAGGACCTGCCTGAACCCTTCCGTGGTGACGAGTCCGACCCTGGCGCCTTTGCCCTGCAAGATGGCGTTCGTCGCGACCGTGGTGCCGTGCAACACCTGGTCGACGGCGGAGAGGGCGACGTCCGCGTCACGACAGACCTTGCGCACACCGGTGAGGACACCGAACGACTGGTCCTGTGGCGTGGACGCGGTCTTCGCGCGGTACGCGGTACCCGTCTGCTCGTCGACCAACAGCACGTCGGTGAACGTGCCGCCGACGTCGACGCCGAGGCGAAATCCCATGCTACCTCCTCGTGGCAATGGCTAGATGACGCCGCGCCGCGACAGCGCGGCCAGGTCGTCGGCCTCGATCCCCAGCAGGTCGCCGAAGACGTCGGCGTTGTGCTCGCCGAGAGCCGGACCGGTGTGTCGCACCCTGCCTGGCGTCTCGCTGAGCTTCGGGAACGCGTTGTGCATCGGCACCTCACCGATGTCGGGGTGCACCAGCCGGACGATCGCCTCGCGCGCCGCGAAGTGCGGGTCGGCGAACATGTCCTTCGCCGTGTAGATCCGGCCGGCGGGCACGCCGCCCTCGTGCAACATGGCCAGCAGCTCGTCCGTGCCGAGCCACGCGGACCACTCGGCGATCAGGTCGTCGACCTCCGCCATGTTGCGACCGCGCGCCTCGTGCGTGGCGTACCGCTCGTCGCCGGCCAACTCCTGACGTCCCATCACGGACACCAGTCGGCCGAAAACGGTGTCCTGGTTGGCCGCGATGAGGACCATCTCGCCCGACTTCGTTGGGTACAGGTTGCTCGGCGAGACGTTCGGCAGCACCGAGCCCGTCCGCTCACGCTGGAAGCCGCCGACAGCCCACTCCGGCAGCAGCGACTCCATCATCGCGAGCACCGCCTCGTAGATGGCCGAGTCGACGAGCTGGCCCCGTCCGGTGCGCTGCCTGTTGTGCAGCGCCACGAGCGTGCCGATCGTGGCAAACACGGCGGCGAGCGAGTCGCCGAGGGAGATGCCGGTACGCGACGGCGGCCGATCGGAGTCACCCGTGACGTACCTGATGCCACCCATCGCCTCACCGATCGAACCAAACCCGGCGCGCGGCGCGTACGGCCCGGTCTGGCCGAAGCCGGTGACCCTCGTGAGGATCAGGCCGAGGTTCGTGGCGCGCAGCCGGTCGAAGCCCAAGCCCCAGCGTTCGAGCGTGCCAGGCCGGAAGTTCTCCACCACGACGTCCGCGCGTTCGACGAGCTGGCGTACCAGGAGCTGGCCCTCCTCGGTACGGAGGTTGCAGGTGACCGACTTCTTGTTGCGGGCCACCACCGGCCACCACAGCGACCTGCCGTGCGGCTTCTCCCGTCCCCACTGGCGCATCGGGTCACCGACGCCGGGCGGCTCGATCTTGATCACCTCAGCGCCGAAGTCGCCGAGCAGCTGACCGCAGAACGGCCCGGCGAGCAGCTGGCCCATCTCGACCACGCGGAGATCGGACAGCGGCCCGGCACCCGTCGTGTCGTCGGTCATCACTCGTCCCCCGTCGCCTCGCCCGCGCCGGCCGCCCTCGCCGCACGCAACAGCACCGACTTCGCCGCGAGCACGTGCGCGCGCATCACCGACTCGGCCCAGGCGGCGTCCCTGCCGCGCAGCGCGGCGACCAGGTCACGGTGGTGCGCTGCGCTGCGGGTCATGTCCGCCGGCGAGTACTGGCGGAAGGTACGTACGACGAGAGGCAACTGGACGACGGCGTTCAGCATCGTGACCAACCGGGTACTCGCCGCGGCGTCCCGCGCGATGGCGTGGAACTCGCCGTTGAGCTCGGAAACCCGGTCGAGATCCTGGCCCGGTCCTGGCGTCGCAGCCTGCTCCATCAGGTCGCAGAGCTCTTCCATCCGGTCCAGCTCCTTCGGCGTGACCCGCGTCGCGGCGCGAGCCACGGCGAACGCCTCGAGCAACATGCGCAGGTCGTAGATCTCCTCCAGGTCGTCCGGCGTCCACGCCGAGACGCGCGCGCCGCGGTGCGGCAACACCTCGACCAACCCCTCGACCTCGAGCCGGCGCAGCGCCTCCCTGACCGGCGTGCGGCTGGCCTCGGTGAACTCGGCCAGCTCCGCCTCACCAAGCCGTTCTCCCGGCCCGTACCGGCTGTTGAGGATGCCCGCACGCACCACCTCGTACACCCGGTCCACTGCCCGCACAGGCACCCTCTTCACTAGATTGCACACAATGTAGGTCACGACACGACCTTGACGCAAGAGAACACCGTGAGACATCCTCTCCTTCGAATCGTCATTGCATACATAGTGAAGGTGTTTCCATGAGGCGCGTGTCAATCGTCGAGGTCGCTCCGCGGGACGGGTTGCAGAACGAGCAGAAGGCGCTGCCCGTCGAGGAGAAGGTGGAGCTGATCCGGCGAAGCGTCGCGGCCGGGCTCACCAGGATCGAGGCGGCAAGCTTCGTCAACCCGGCGCGGGTGCCGCAGATGGCCGACGCCGAAGCGGTGCTCGCGGCCGTCCCACGCCCGGCGGGCGTCTCCTACGCGGGCCTGGTGCTCAACGACCGCGGCCTGGACCGCGCGCTTGCCGCCAGGGTCGACGAGGTCAACGTCGTCGTGGTCGCCACCGACGAGTTCAGCCAGCGCAACCAAGGATGCACCACCGCGGAGGGCGTGGCCAGGTGGCGCCGGCTCGCCGACGCGGCACGCGCGGCGCACGTCAGGCGCACGGTCACCGTCGCGGCCGCGTTCGGCTGCCCGTTCGCGGGCGAGGTACCCGCAGCGTCGGTGGTCTCGCTGGTACACCAGGTGCTCGACGGCGACCCGGACGAGGTAGCGCTCGCAGACACCATCGGCGTCGGCGTACCGCGACAGGTGCGCGAGCTGGTGTCGGGCATCCGGGAGCTGGCCGGGGACGACGTCCCGCTGCGCTGCCATTTCCACAACACCCGAAACACGGGCTACGCGAACGCCCTGGCCGCTGTCGAGTGTGGCGTGTCCGCCCTGGACGCCAGCGCAGGCGGCTTCGGCGGCTGCCCGTTCGCCCCGGCGGCGACGGGCAACATCGCGACGGAGGACCTGCTGTACGCCCTCGACCGCAGCGACATCGGGACGGGCGCGCGGATGGCGGACGTGGCCCGTACCGGCGAGTGGCTCGGCGAGCGTCTCGGCAAGCCCGCACCCGCTCTCCTGAGCCGTGCTGGCGCCTTCCCCTCGCCCTGACTCACACCGCCGGCTGAACTCCACCTGCCACGCGAGCGCCGCGGCGTCGCCACTCACAGCAAGCCGTTCGGCGCCGATCGCAACCGGGAAGTAAGCAGCCGAACCTTCCCGGTCAGGTGAGCCTCGTAATGCTCGCCGCGCGGATCAGCTTCGTGTCGCTCGTCTCGGACACCCAGACGTCATCCGTGCCGAACGGTACCGCTGGCCAGTGACGCCGGGCGAGTTCGTGGATGAGTGCGTTGTAGTGATGCGGAATCGTCCGCGGATCCACAGCTGCACACGGCCGCATCGTTGATCATCTTGTCCGCACCTCGGTTAGCCGCGACTGAGGAGCTTGCGTAAGAACCCGCCAACGCCTCTGTGCTGGGTTCCCGGAGCGCAATCGCACCGCAGGGACTTCGGCACTCCCGCGAGCACCTGTTCCACGTGCTGACCACACCCTGCGTAGGTCGGTTTCCCGCATCTGCGGCACTCAACACGACGACACATGTTCCACCTTTTCGTTCAAGGGAGTTGTCGATTCGGGACCGGGGTTCCGGTGTTATCCCAGTGCGGAAGGGTTGACGATGGCGGTCACGGCAACGAAGACCGCAACAGCGAGGACGACGTAGGAGAACCAGCGGCGCACGGTGGAGGAGTTCAGCCTCGGCGACATCTGAGCGGCCACGATGGACACCGCCAGGGATGTGCCCGCGAACAGCAGCAGTACCCTGTAGTCGATGCTGTCGGCCGCGCCGGCGTGGGCGACGAGCCCGGCCGCCGAGTTGATCAGGACCACCACGAGGGAGGTGGCGACTGCTTGCTGCGCTCCCAGGCCCAGCAGCAGGGTCAGCGCGGGAACGATGACGAAGCCGCCGCCGACGCCGAACAAGCCGGTGAGCACGCCGACAGCCGCACCGGCGATCACCGATTTGGGCAGGCAGGTCCGCCAGTTGACACCGCCCTCCCAGGTCCGGCAGGCGCCGGTGTGGGTCTCCCCGCCGCGCAGCATCCGCACTGCGACGACGACCATGAGCGCGGCAAAAGCCAGCAGCAACCAACGCTGCGGGAACAGCCGTGCGAGTGCCGCCCCGCCGAAGGCGGCCGGGGTGCCGGCCACGCCGAAGGCCAGCGCGACCGGCCACCGAACCGCGGTGCGCCGTTCACGAGGGACCAAGCCCCCCAGCGCGGACAGCGCGACCACGGCCAGCGAGGTGGGGATCGCCGTCTGCAGGGGCTGCCCGACGCCGTAGACCAGGGCCGGCACGGCGAGGATCGAGCCACCAGCACCGAGCAAGCCCAGTGCCAGGCCGATCACGGCACCGAACACCACTGCCAAGTACAACGAAATCCGCCTATCCCGGTGGCGGAACTACCATGCGCCACCGCCGTCATTGGTCGGTCCGTGCGCGCGGGGTCTACTGCCCCTGAGCCTTTCCGCTGGTGAGGGCGTCGAGAAGGGGTCGAGCATCCGCGGTGGACGTGCGGTTGTGCGGCAGCAGCCCAAGCACCCGGGACATCGCGCAGGTGCTGGTCACCGCCGCGAAGGTCAGGCCAGCGCCGACGAACCCGGCGATCCACTTCAGCGGTTCGAAGGCCGTGCTGGCCACCACGCCGGTGAGCACGAACAGGCCGGCGACCAACCGCATCTGCCGTTCCATTGCCCACGTGCCTCGGCCCCGGTTGGGAGCACGCCTCCCTCCTGCTCCCAACCGGTGATGCCGCCGCGGAGCACGCGGAGCCGGTCCAACCCGGCGGTCTCCAGCAGGGTGCGGGCCTGCTCGGCACGAGCGCCCGAGGCGCACACGAGCACCACCGGGTCGCCGTGCTGCGCGGTGAGCTCTTCACGGTGTTCCCGCAGCAGGTCCAGCGGGACATTGTAGGAGCCGGGGACGTGTGACGAGGCGAACTCGCCGGGCGTGCGCACGTCGATCAACCGGACCTGGGGGTCGGCCTCGCGGAAGTCGCGGACCTGGGCGGTGTCGACGGTCTTGGGCAGGGTCTCGGGCATTCTTCGCGTTCCTCCGCGATCGTTCCGAGTGGGTGTTAGGTTCCGTAGGTCATCGACACGCCGGCCTCGGCGGCGACGCCGAAGTCGTCGTCGATGAGCACGACCGTGCGGCCGACTGCTTCCAGCAGCGACGCCGCGGCGGTGGCGCGGTAACCGCTGCCGCAGTGCACCCACACCGC
Source organism: Streptosporangiales bacterium (assembly GCA_009379955.1). NCBI lineage: Bacteria > Bacillati > Actinomycetota > Actinomycetes > Streptosporangiales > Streptosporangiales bacterium. Next base: position 15,695 of record WHST01000109.1, read on the forward strand.
GCCGGCGGGAATCTCGCCGAGCCGGTCTTTGACCTCGTAGAGCGGGATGTGCACCGCGTCGGAGACGTGCGAAGCGGCGAACTCGTTGTTGGTGCGCACGTCGAGCACCACCTCCGGCGCGGGTAGTCCGTCGGTATTGCCGTCCAGCGCCGCAGCCAGGTCCGCGAAGGTCGCAGTCGGAGTGCTGCGCAGTTGGCCGGGGTCGGCCGCCAGCTCCTCCGGGGTGCCCACGGCCGCCGCGGCGAACTTGTCGATGCCGATGCGGGCCAGCTCGCGCTGGGCCTCGCCGACCTGCTCCCGGGACTCGCCCAGCAGCGTGACGGGAGACCCCCAGTCGATCATCCACCCGAGCCAGGTCACCATCGGACCGTCCAGCCCAAGGCTGACCGTGCCGGCCAGGTGCGAGACCACATAGGCCTTGCGAGAACGCAGGTCCACCACCCACTCCCCGTGCTCTAGGCGGCGCCGCAGTTCCTCCGGCTCGGCCCGGACCGGCTCGCGCAGGTCGAGCGGTTCCGGCCCCGCGGTGTTCTGCACACCCATGTGCGCGTAGTAGGCCGGGTAAGCGTCCAACCCGGCCAGCGTCTGCTCGACGAAGTCGCGCTCGGCCAACGTCAACGCCGGGTTGATCTGCTTCTGCTCACCCAACGTCGCCGAGTCCCCCGAGGCCTGCGTGGCCGAGCAGAAACTGCCGAAACCGTGCGTGGGCCAGATCTGCGCGCCGTCGGGCAGGATCGCTGCCAGCTTCTGCGCGGAAGCATGCTGGTGGCGGGCCAACTCCTCGCTGTGCTGCTCGCCCAGCAGGTCGGTGCGCCCGGTCGTGCCGAACAGCAGCGACCCGCCGGTGAACACGCCGACCGGACCGCTTTGCCCTTCCAGCACGTAGGACAGGTGGTGGAAGGTGTGCCCCGGGGTGGCCACCGCCCGCACCTGCATCCGCGGCGACACTTCCACCACATCGTCATCGGACAACGGGCGCCGGTCGAACGGCACCTCGTCGACGGCCGCCAACCCATACTCGGCACCAGTCAACCGGGCCAATTCCAGACCACCGGAGACGTAGTCGTTGTGCACGTGCGTCTCCAGCACCAAGGCGATCCGCACGCCCAGTCGCCCGGCGACCGCGATCACCCGGTCCACATCCCGTTGCGGATCGACCACCACCGCCACTTCACCGTCACTGGCCATGTAGCTGCGGTCTCCCAACGAGGACGTCTCGATCACCTCGACCACCAGACCACCGGCCAGCCGCTCTTCCTGCTTCACCGCGTTCACTGCCGTCACCGTCGCGCACCTCTCTCCATCTCGCTGCCGACGTCGACCCACTCCGATGTCCCACCGGACACCGAGACCGCTCGCGCACCCGGCTGCGTCCATCGCTTCCGCCGCGTTCAGGCTGCGCCCTCCTGACGTGCCATTCCTCCCCCTCCAACCGCTCGGGCGAGGCCACCACGTCCTCCAACGGCACGTTCACCGCGCCCCTCCGGCAACGCACATCAACCCGCCGAGTCAACGCTGCGTCGAAGATGTCCACACCGACTTTCCGACGTCTGTTCAGACAAGAAATCCTAGCTATACCCCCAGGGGTATTAAGGAAACACACGACACCGACCGACAAGAACAGGGGTAAGGCTCAGGCGAGCGCGAGGAACAGCCGCTCCAACTCCTGTTCGGTCATCGGCGACTCGTCGCTGTCCTCACGTGCCTGCTGGCAGTACTTCATCCCGCTGACCACAATCTTGAACCCGGCACGGTCAAGGGCACGGGAAACAGCGGCCAACTGGGTCAACACCTCGGCGCAGTCGCGCCCTTCCTCCATCGCCTCGATCACCCCGCTCAACTGACCCCGCGCCCGACGCAGCCGCACCAGGGCGTCGCCCACCATCTCCGGTTTCATCTCCACAACGACCGTCTCCCCTCGCCCCGTCTCAACATAACATACCCCGGGGGGTATTCCAACCGCGTCCGCCGAGTTCGAGGTCTACCTACTGCGGCGCCGGATGGTCGACGAGCGGCTCTGGTTCGAGGTCGGCGGCAAGCATCTGCGCGGCGCCGAGCCACCGGCCGCACTCCCCCGCCACTGACCCGCCACGGGCGGCGGTCAGGCGTCGACGTCGACGCGGGCGACGAGCTCGGGTGAGTTGTTCCGACGTTGCCACCCGCGGGGCCCACCGGCCGGAGCTCGAGCCCGGCGAGCGGCTCCTCGTCGGGCAGCAGGAGCTCGGTCGGATCGGTGCGCTCGGGATCGAGCCACGCGTCCCAGCGGTCCTCCAGCAGCAGGAGCGGCATCCGGTCGTGGATGCCGGCGAGCTCACCGACCGCGGCCGTCGTGACGATGGTGCACGTGTACAGCTCGGCGCCGCAGGCGTCCTCGCGGTCGCCCAGCGCTCCCACAGGCCGGCCACGGTCAGGCTCGCCCCATCACCGGGGATCATGTAGAACGGCTGCTTACCGCCGGCGTCCCGGCGCCACTCGTACCAGCCGGACGCCGGCAGCAGCAGGCGTCGCTGCGCGGCGGCCTGCCGGTAGGCCGGCTTCGTGAGCAGCGTCTCAGCGCGAGCATTGATCATCCGCGCGCCGACCTTGGCGTCCTTCATGAACCACGACACCAGACCCCAGCGGTAGACGCCGAACTCGCGGCCGAGACCGTCGCTGCGGGCGTCGACGACGCCGTACACCGGGTCGGTGGGCGCGACGTTCCAGCTCGACGGGAGCTCCTCGCCGCGGCTGCTACGGGCGCCGTAGAGCGCCGCGACGTCGACGGCGACCTTGGTGTTGGTGTAGCGACCGCACATGCGTTCATCCTCCCCCGCCGGTGCGTGGGGAGGGGTCCTACGGCGCGGGGTCGCTCGGGGTGTCGACCCCGCGCCGAGCTTGGGTCAGCCGCTTGCGCGCGCCGTGAGGGTGGCCGTCACGGATGACGGCCTCGATCACGGCGGCCGCGCCCGGGGAGACCTCGCCGGCGCGTACGGCGGCGTCGAGGGCCTGCATGACGGCGGTCTGCGTCGGCGTCAGCTCGTGGGACCGCTCGCGCAGTCGGCGGTAGGTCTCCACAAGCCGCGTCTCGTTCATCAAGAGCCCCCGCAACAGGTCCGTGTGCGCTGCGCTGCTGTTCACGGGGCATGACGTTACGCGCCAGCATGCACGGAAAGTTCACGACTGTGGACCTTGCGTGACCGGGGCCTCGGGGCGACCGGGTCAGGCGACGCCCATGCGGGCGGCTGGCGGCGCCGGTGATCTCCAGCGGGCCGTCGAAACCGGCGAAGCGCAGCCGCTCAGACATGGGCCGGCCGGCGTTGTACGCACGCATCCAGCGCACAAGCTCGCGGTTGGCCGCAGACGCGCCCCACCCGTGGCTGAAGCCGCGCTCCATGACCTCGTCAAGGAGGCCCGTGCCCGAGGTGACGTAGTCGTCCACGACCAGGCCCATCATGCAGTCGCTCTCGATCGTGATCGTCCGGTAGCGCTCCTGCTCGACGATCTGCCGGAAGAGATCGTTTCGCAGATCGAGCAGAACGTCCTCGCCGTGGGTGGGCACGCCCAAGGCAAGCAGCCGCGGCCGGGAGCAACCCCATGACGATAGCAGCGTCGACGACATGGGCGGCGTCTTTGATAGCAGCAGTCATACCCTCAACGGTATCGTTGAATTCTTGTTTTAAACTTATCCGAGATATTTGGAGAACAGTGAGGCGGAACCCTCAAGACGGTGGACGGCTCAGGCCGGTTGACCTGACACGTGGGCACGGCCTGTCCACGCAGGCGATCAGGAACTACGAGGCGGCCGGGATCCTTCCGGGCGCCGAACGCACCCCGCACGGCTACCGCACCTACACGCCGCTGCACGCGTTCCTCGCCCTCGTGCCCGGACATGGCCACCAGACGGCCACGTCGATCATGCAGGCGACCGGGGCACGGCTGAGGACGCGCTTCGGCTCATCGACGAAAGTCACGCCCAGCTTCTCGACGACCGCCGCACCCTCCAGGCCGTCGAAGCCGCGCTTCACGACCTCAGTCCCGTACCGCAAGAACGCGGCGACACGTTCGTTGGCCCCCTGGCGAGAAGGCTCGGCATCCGCCCAGCCACCCTGCGCAAATGGGAACGCGCCGGCTTGGTCCAACCGCGCCGCGACCCACAGACGGGCTACCGGGTCTACAGCGCGGCCGACGCGCGCGACGCCCTACTCATCCACCAGCTCAGACGAGGCGGCTACCTGCTGGAGCAGATCGCCCCGCTGATCGTCCAAGTCCGCTCCGCCGGAGGCGTCGCACCCCTTGAATCGATGCTGCGCGACTGGCATGCCCGTCTCTCGGCCCGCAGCCGCGCCATGCTCACCGGTGCCGCCGCACTGGACGCCTACCTCGGCTGCCGACCGGACCCCGCCCGGAGACAGGCCGAGTGACTCCGTCATCGCCTCGTCAACCACGGACCCGATTCGGCCGCCCAACAACTCCCGCTGATCGTCGCTCATCAGACCCTCCCGATGATCTGGCGACAACACTCTGTTGTCTCCCATTGCAGAGCACGGCAGCGACAAGAAGTGGTGTCTACACATCGTCCCCCAAACGGTCGTTCCGGGATGATCAACAACGGACACCGGTCAACCGCGTTTCCGCAGGACGGCGAGTCCCGAAACCCGCCACGAAACCCGCGTGTCGCCAGCGAGGTTCTGGGACGTTTCCGGGCCGATCATCGGCATGACCACCGCCCCCGCCGGCGCGACCGCCAGCACCGCCTACCCGCACAACCGGATCCGAGTCGGGTACGCCCGCGTCTCCACCCGCAGCCAGGACCACCAGGCCCAGCTCGACGCGCTGGCGGGCGCGCACTGCCGCGAGGTCGTGGTGGAAACCGCAGCACCCGCGGCGAACGGCCGAAGCTGCGTGCCGTGCTCGTGGTCTTCGAGGAAGACCAGCAGCTTTTTCATGCTCCGGGCGACCCGGTCCGGCTTGTAGATCACGAGGGTGTTCGCCACGCCCGTGGCATCATCCTAGAAGTCCTCACCGGGGTGTGCGCCGGCGTCCACCGGCCCAACGACGCCACCATCGCCGACCGGCTGCTGTTCGCCGTCGCCGCTTTGGCTGCCGAGATGGAACGCGACCTCATCCGCGAGCGCACCCTTGACGGGCTACGTGCCGCGGCGACCGGCCCCCGGCGATCACCGACGACCAGCTCGACATCGCCCGCGCCCGCCAGGCCCGCGGCGAATCCGTCACCGCCATCGCCGCCCACCTCGGCGTCGGCCGCTCCACCCTGTACCGCGTACTTCAGCCCGACGACGCGACCGCAGCGGTCACCGAACAGGCGAGCTGACCGAACGGCTTACCGGAGGATCCTGTACCGATCCTCGACACCCTTGAGGTCAAGCAAGGCAGGATTGATCGTGGCCACCAGTGGTTCGTCGAGGTCGCCGTGTCTCGCTCGCGGCGGAGCTGCTCGACCTGCTGGTCGTAGCTGGCGCGGAGGTCGGCGACGCGCTGCTCGCCGTATGCCTGGGCCTGCTCGACGTCGGCACGGCCCGCGTCTCGGTGGCAGTCGCCAGCTGGTCGCGGCCGCGACCCTCCCCACGTAGCCCGCTCCCCCACGTCTTTCCACGCTACGCCCGGCGCCAACCGCCTCGCTCCGGCTAGACCTGGCCGTGCTCACCGGGGGCCGCTTCTCCTCGACCGCGCCGTGGTGGTCACCGGCACGCCCGGCGCGTCAAGGGCGCCTCCGGCGTCGCACACAGCCGAGCCGAGCTCGGCGCTGGACCCGCCAGCCCCCGTCAGCTCATGAAACCCAACACCATAGAGCGGCTCTGACCTGCCGTAACAGTCATATCCGTTGGTTCCTCGGCGGTTGGCCCTGGAACCTCCAGGTATCCGGGAACCTCAGGACGGCTCAGCGTCGCCTGATCAGGCTCACTCGTCCGCCGGAGCAAGCGAGTGTACCCAAACGTTTGCATTCGCTATACGCTCGTTCCGACGGACGCTGCGGTCGCTCGTGACGGTCCATGCGGCGGTAGCGCCCCCATTTACCGCCGCCGACCAGTGCCACGTACGGCACCCTCACCGGTGCGGCGCCCGTCGTCGCGATGCTGTCGTTCAGCACCAGGGGAAGCGCCGACCACCCGTCGGTGGCCCGGGTCAGGACAGCGACAGCTTCGCTGCGCGACAGCGCCCCCGGCCTGGTCGTCGACGGTGAGCTCCAGTTCGACGCCGCGGTCATCGAGTCGATCGGTCGGGCCAAGGCGCACGGCTCACCGGTCGCGGGCCGTGCCAACGTGCTCGTCTTCCCCAACCTCGACGCCGGCAACATCGGCTACAAGATCGCCGAGAGGCTCGCCGGAGCCACCGCCCTGGGCCCTCTCCTGCAGGGTCTCGCCGCCCCGGTGAACGACCTCTCCCGCGGCTGCAGTGCGCAGGACGTCCACACCGTCGGCCTGATCACGGCCCTCCAGGCCCTCGCGTCAAGGGACCAGAGTCAGGCTTTGGGGTCACAAGATACGTCTTCAGAGTCCACGAGCGTGACGTCGGTCTAGCCTGAAAGTGACTACTCAGCCGGTTATGCTGTGATCGCGGGCATCCAGAGGGGTGCCCTTGTCCTCAACCAAGATCAACCAGCAGCGGCTTGACACGGGGCAACTCATCGCATCAGCCGTTCGTAGCGCGCGACGGCTTCACGCGGGGCGCCGTCGTGCACCAGGCGACCCTCGTCGAAGACGAGTACCCGGTCGAAGTCGTCCAGCACGGTGAGGTCGTGCGTGACGAGCACGACCTGCTGGGGCAGCTCACGCAGGTACGAGAGCACCATCCGCGTGTTGCGCAGGTCGAGGAGGGTGGTCGGCTCGTCGCACACCAGGATCGACGGTTCGAGCACCAGGACCGACGCGAGCGCGAGCAGCTGCTTCTGTCCGCCGGAGAGCAGGTGCGCGGGATGGTCGGCGTGGTCGGCGAGGCCGAACATCGCGAGCGACTTGTCGACCTTGGCGTGCACGTCCTCGCGTGGCAGCTTCGACCGGCGCAGGCCGAACGCCACGTCCTCGGCCACGGTCGGCATGACGATCTGCGCGTCGGGGTCGGTGAAGCAGAACCCCACCTTGCGGCGCACCGCGCGACCGTCCTTCGCCGTGTCGAGCCCGTCGACCCGGACGCGACCCCGCGTCGGGACGACGAGCCCGTTGAGGAGCCTGGCGAACGTCGACTTGCCCGAGCCGTTGGCGCCGATCAGCCCCACGCGGTGCTCGGCGAGAGCAACGGACAC
>WHST01000110.1 GCA_009379955.1 Streptosporangiales bacterium
ACGTGATCAACGTGGACTTCACCTCGTGCCGGGACGAGGTGAAGTCCACGTCGGTGAGGTGAAGCTCCACCGACGACCCTCGCAGCGCACCCGTGAACGGCACCCTCACCATGCCCCGACACGGTGAGGGTGCCCCTCACGGGTTGCGGCCGCGAGGCGACCGACACCACGACCGAGTCCACCCTTGTCACCCGCCCGGTGCCGCCGCGCCAGCGGCGATGGATGACTGACAACTCACCTCAGGCGGTCGCACGCCGTGCCTCATCTCGGGGAGCCCACCGGGCGGACGGTGATGGTGTTGACGTCGACGCCGGCCGGTTGGGTGAGCGCCCACTCGATCGACGCGGCGAGCTGGTCGGCGGGCAGGTAGCCACCCGGCCGGTCGCTCGTCGGGCCGCCGACGGGGTCGAAGAGGTTCGTGTCCACCGCGCCGGGGATGACCAGCGTCACCCCGACACCGTCGCCGGTGACCGCGAGGCGGGTGTTCTCCGCCATCCCCGTGACCGCCCACTTGGTCGCGCCGTAGATGTTGCCCGCAGTGTGGATGACGCCCGCGATGCTGCCCACGAGGACGATCCGCCCGCGGGTCTCCCTCAGGGCCGGCAGTGCCAGCCTGATGAGCAGCGCGGGTCCAAGGACGTTCGTCAGCACCATGTCGCGCCAGCCCGCGGGATCGCCGTCGGCGAGGGAGTCGTGCGTGGCGTACGCGGCGTTGGCGACGGCGGCGTCGAGGCGCCCGAACGTCGCGATCGTCGTCTCCACGGCTGTCGTCACGGCATCGAGGTCCGCGGCGTCTCCCGCAAGCGTCAGCAGGTCGTCCGGTCTGTTGACGTCGGCGGCGAAGCGGTCGAGGCGGTCCTTCCTGCGTGCGGTGACGGCGACGCGATGGCCGCGGTCGAGCAGACGGCGTGCGGTCGCGGCCCCGATACCACTGGAGCCGCCGGTGATCAGGGTGACGGGCGAGTCGGTCATGCCAGGAAAGCTAGGTTCTAGAGCCGGCTCTAGGTCAAGCCGTACGCTGACCGGCATGACCGACCGTGCCACCGGGCTCAGCATCGGACAGGTCGCCGAGCGGACCGGCCTGAGCGTCCACGCCCTGCGCTACTACGAGCGCGAGGGCGTCCTCGCCGACACCGTTCGACGCGACCGGGGCGGCAGGCGCGTCTACGGCGAGGACGACGTCGAGTGGCTCGCCATGTGCGCGAGGTTCCGCGAGACCGGCATGCCGCTGCCGGCGATCCGCCGGTACGCCGACCTCGTCCGGCAGGGCCCCGGCAACGAGAAGGAGCGGCTCGCGGTGCTGCGCGAGCATCAGGAGCGGGTGAGCGACCGGATCCGTGCGCTCGGCGAGTGTCTCGACGTGATCGCGTACAAGGTCCGGGTCTACGAGGACCACCTCGACAACGGCACGGCCGACCGGCTGTGGAGCGGGTCCGAACCCTGATGCCCTAGCCGAGCAGCTCGACCGAGACCTGCCAGAGGCGTTCGGCGGCCTCGGGGTCGAGGGCGTATGCGGCAACACCACGCCGCGTGCCGGGCCGGTGCGGCTCGGCCTCGTCGCAGTCCTCGAAGTAGCGCCCGCCGACGCCGTCGAGCAGCGGCGAGGCCGCGGCGAGGACCGAGGTCGCTGCGCCCTGCTCCGGCGTCTTCCACGCGACGGTGGCCGAGTCGCCCGCCTGCCTGCGGATCCGGTCGAGCTCCTCGTCGGTGACGTGCCGCTGCAGGTTGGTCCTGATCATGCCGGGCATCAGGGCGTTGGCGGTGATCCCGTCGCTCGACCACCGCCTCGTCGCCTCGACCGCGAAGAGGACGTTGGCCGTCTTGGACTGCCCGTACGCCAGCCAGGGGTCGTACGCGCGCCGCTCGAAGTGGAGGTCGTCGAAGACGACGCGGGAGCGCAGGTGGGCGGTCGAGCTGACCGACACCAGGCGGGCACCACCGGCCGAGGCGAGGGCGTCATGGAGGCCGGTGGCGAGCGCGAAGTGGCCGAGGTGGTTCGTGGCGAACTGCAGCTCCCAGCCCTCCGGCGTGCGCTTCTCGGGGCTGGCCATCACGCCGGCGTTGTCGACGAGCACGTGGAGGGGGCCGTCCCACTGGTCGACGAACGCCCGGACCGAGGCCCGGTCCGCGAGGTCGAGCCCCGCGACGAGGATCCGCGTGCTGCCCGTGGTCCCGGCGATGTCGTCGGCCGTGCGCTTCCCAGCCTCCGTGTCGCGTACCGCCAGGGTGACCTCGGCGCCGGCGCCGGCGAGCGCGCGGGCGGTCTCGACGCCGATGCCCGAGGCCCCGCCGGTCACGACGGCGTGGCGTCCGGTGAGGTCGACTCCGGCCACGACCTCGGCGGCGGTCGACGTGGCGGAGAACGGGGTGGTGAGACGTGCGGAGGTGGTCATCGCTGCTTCCTGTCCTGCTCGTGGCACGGCGGAGACCGCGCCGGTACGATGAATCGGAGGTGGCTCCGCTTAGAACTTAACCGGAGGTTCCTCCGATTGCCAAACCCGAGGAGGAGCCGGTGCCGGACCCGGGCGACCGTCCATTGCGCGCCGACGCGCGGCGCAACCGCGACCGCCTGCTCGACTCCGCCGTCCGCGCGCTCGCGCAGGACGGACCCGAGGTCACGCTCGACGCGATCGCCAGGGACGCGGGCGTCGGCATCGGCACGCTCTACCGGCACTTCCCCACGCGCGAGGCGCTGGTCGAGGCGGCGTACCGCAACGAGCTCGCGAAGCTGTGCGACGCGGTGCCCGACCTGCTGGCGTCGATGCCGCCCGACGAGGCCACCCGCACCTGGATGGACCACTTCGTCGACTACATGACGACCAAGCGCGGCATGGCCGACGCCCTGCGCGCCGTCGTCGCCTCGGGCGGCAACCCGTTCGCGCAGAGTCGCGACCGGCTCACCGCGGCGATCACCGACCTGCTGAAGGCGAGCGTCGACGCCGGAGCCATCCGTGCGGACGCCGACCCTGACGACGTGCTCCTCGGCCTCAGCGGGGTGTCCCTCGCCACCGGCGAGCCCGCGCAGCGCGCGCAGGCCCATCGCCTGCTCGACCTGCTGATGGACGGCCTGCGCTACCGCGCCGACGGCCGCTGACGGTCCCGAGCGTCTGTTGACAGCTCCACCCGCCTGGCTACGATGAGCCCGGTCGTGGTCGCCCTCGGTGAGCTGTCGTCACCGGGGGCCCGGGGTGGAGGGGCTGGCGTGGCCGACGCGTTCGAACGCGCCTGGTCCGCCGTCGCCGCCCACGTGGCGAGGTACGCCCACCGTGTGAGTCGCCATCGTGCCGACGCCGACGACCTCTACCAACGCGTCGCGATCCGCGCCTGGCGCGGACACGACGGCTTCCGCGGCGAGTCCGGCTACCTGGCGTGGGTCATGGCCATCGCCGCCCGGGAGAGCACCAGGCTCGGGTCGTCGCGGGCGCGACTCGAACGCAGGGAGCCGTCGCCCGACGACGTCCCCCACGAGGTACGCAGGCGCGAGGCCCTGGACGCCGCCGACGAGGTCGTGCCGCCGACCGACGCTGGTTGGCTGGGCGCCGTCACCGAGCAGGCGAGGAGACACAACGTCCTCGCCGGCCTGGAGCACTCCGTCGTCATCGCGCGGTTGCGGCACCCCGACCACCCGTGGCAACGGATCGGCGACGACGTCAGCGCCACTGCCAACGCGTGCGCGGTCGCGCACTTCCGCGCGGTCCTCAAGCTGCGCGTCTTCCTCTTCGAGCACCGGCTCGACCTCCTCGGCGGGAGGGGCCTGGTGTCCTCCGCGTACGAGCGCGCGTTGACCGGCGACGATCCGCTGACCCCCGCAGAGGCCGACGCCTTCCGCGCCGTCGTGCTCGATGAGTCCGGCAGCCGGCGCCGCGGCTGGCAGACCGCGCTGCGCGGCGCGTGCGCGAAGGTCATCAGGCACCTCGACCCGCCCTGAACGCGGATCGCACGGACTTCTCCCTCGAACCCGGTAATGAGAGGTCCGCGGCGAGGGTCTACACCTGTGCAACGCCCTCGACGGTGGGCGCGGGACAGGCAGGAGACGCGACATGAGCCATGACGGCCCGTACGGATGGTCGGGGGACGTGCCCCCGGACATCGCGTCGATGCCGGCGGACGTCCTGAGCGACGTGCCGACCGTCCTCGACGTCCTCCCCGACGGCAGGGAGACCGTCGTCATCGGGGACGTCGACGGCCTGGCCGACTTCACGCACCCGCAGGGCGACAACCCGTACGGCTTCCTCGGTACCTGTGGCCTCTGCTCGTGCGAGGGCATCCTGCGGCAGTTCGGCATCGAGGTCACCGAGGCCGACGTCGTCGAGCATGCCATCCACCACGGCGAGTGCCACATCTCGGACGACCCCACTGCGTGTGGCGGGACGACGGTCGGCGACCAGGTCGCCATCCTCGGCGACTACGGCGTGCCCGCCCACTACGAGACCGGCGGGTCCCTGGAGGATCTCGCCGCCGGCCTCGAGCAGGGCCGCGGCATCATCATCGAGACGAACGCCGGTGTGCTGTGGGACGACATCAACGCCTACGACAACGGCCAGATCAACCACGCGATCGTGGCGACGGGTGTCGCCCGCGATCCCTCGACCGGTGAGATCCAGGGCTTCTACGTCAACGACAGCGGCACCGGCGAGGCAGGACGCTTCGTCGACGCCGCGACGATGCGTGAGGCGTGGATGGACCCGGGCGGGGTCAGCGTCGTGACCGACATCGTGCGCGCAGGCACGCCCGCCGCCCCAGGACCTTCGGCCGGATAGAGGATCAGCGAGATGACAACGCCCACGAGCTTCATGAGCTACGACGAGATCGGCAAGGCGTTCGCCGACCACCCGGTCCGCCTCGCCGAGATCCCGGTCGAGCACCACGTCTCCACACCACTGCCGACGCTGCGTTGGGGACGTCCCGCCTTCGCCGCCTTCGCCGCTCCCGCACGGCGGGTGCCGCGGCAGCCGACCGAGCTGAGCACGCCCGACCGGTGGCTGCTGGTCGACGCGTCGCACGGCCGACTGGTGGCGTACGACATGGTCGCCGCGGTGCCGTTCGCGACCGACCTCCCCGCCGGCCCCGTCACCGCCGTGCCGGCGCGGACGTCCGTGGCCGCCGCACGCGAGGACCTGCGGATGCTCGGCGAGCTGATGGACCAGGTCGCCCCCGCGTTCCTCGCCGGAGAGGACGGCGACGCCACCACGCGCCGCGATCTCGCCGAGGTGCTAGGCGCCGTCCTGCCCGCCGCGACGGTGCCCTGGTATCGCGCGCTCACGCCGGACTTCTTCGCCTGGTTGGAGGGGTAGGACGATGACGGACACCGACACCACGCCGCTCGCGGCACTGATGCACAGCGGCCTGAAGCTGACGAAGTCCGACGCTGCCGACGCGATCCTCGGGCTCGCCTCCGTGGCCGACGGGCTCGACATGCGGGAGACGGCGGACCGGCTGCGTGACACCGAGCAGCAGCTCCAGTCCGACACGTTCAACCTCATCGTGATGGGGCGCTTCAAGAACGGGAAGTCGACCCTGCTCAACGCCCTGCTCGGCGGAACCACCACCGAGGTCGACCTCGCCGGGCACAAGGGCCCGATGGTCGTCGACGATCTACCGGCGACCGCCACCCTGACCGGCGTGACGTACGCCGAGGATCCGTACGTCAAGGTCTGGAGCTTCGACGGGCAGTCGGACAGGTGGCCGCTCAGCCGCTACCTGCGCGAGTCGATCCTCGACACCGACCAGGAGCAGAGCGAGGAACGGTTCAGGAACATCAGGGAGTTCGAGATGGGATTCCCGGCCAAGCTCTGCCAGGCCGGCGTCACCGTCTTCGACTCCCCGGGTCTCGACGAGCACCCCACCAGGACGCAGGTCACCCGCGACGCGACCAAGCGGTGCGACGCCGCGATCGTCGTCTACAGCACGCACGCGCTGATGGGTGAGAACGAGATGATGGACGCCGCGAACCTGGTGGCCTCGGGCACCCGCGTCTTCACCGTCGTCAACCTGTGGGGTGACCGCGCGGTCGACGACCGGTTGAAGGGCTACGTCTGGAACCGCTACGTCCGCGACCACCAGGGCGGGCCCGCCTGGGACCCCAACAAGGACCCCTCGTCGCGCGACATCTACTTCGTCAACGCCAAGCAGGGACGCGACGCCCGCTACGAGCAGGACGGGGCCGGTGCCGCCGAGTCGGGGCTCGCGGCCCTCGAGGAGCGGCTCGGCCGCTTCCTCATCCGCGACCGCCGCTACGTCCACCTGACGAAGTACGTGACCCAGGCCGACGGCCAGGCGCTCGCGATCGAGCAGCACATCCACCAGCGCAGGAAGGCGGCCGAGACCGACCAGGCCAAGCTGAGCGAGGCGTACGAGCTCATCGCGCCGCGTCTCGCCGAGATCGGCACCAGGCCGGCGAAGCTCCCGCCGATCATCGAGCGCTTCCGCGCCGAGGCTGAGTCGACGCTGCGGTCCAGCTTCACCGCCACGGTCGCGGAGATCAGGCGTGACCTCCCCGAGCACCTGGAGACCCTGGAGCTCACCTCCACCCAGGGCTTGGTCGCGTCGACGCTCAAGCCGTTCCAGCAGAAGAAGATCGCCAGGGAGATATCCAAGGCCATCAGCGACTTCGTCTCCGGCCGCATCGCGCGCTGGGAGGGGGAGGACGTCCCCGGAGTGCTTCGTCCCGTCCTGGAACGCCTCTCCACCGAGGTCGAGAACGAGATCAAGACGATCGGGCACCAGTTCGACCAGATCCACTTCACGCTGACCGGCTGGGAGGTCGACGCCGAGGCCGCGCCGATCGTCGGCCGTACCGAACGGATCCTGTCCGCGATCCCGCACGTGCTGCTCGGCGACGTAGCAGGCGCGGTCGCGGGCGGCGCGGGCGGCTGGCGCGGCGCGGTCGGATCGGCGGCCGGTGCGTTCGGGGCCGGGTTCGTGCTGACCGCACTCGGGGTCAGCCCACTCGCGCCGATCTTCCTCCCCGCCGCGCTCGCCGCGTCCCTCGTCCTCGGCGTGTGGGGCGGGGGCAGGGGGCTCGAGGGCCGTGCGAAGAAGAAGCTCATGCAGGACGCGGACGAGCGGATGCTGGAGCCCCTCCCGGAGGAGATGGCGCCGAGGATCGAGGCCACGCTTCGGGAGAGCTTCGCCCAGGTCCAGACGATCCTCACCGGCGAGGTCAGCGCCCTGATCGAGGAGGAGCGGCGCAACATCGAGGAGATGGTGGAGCTGAACCGGCGCGACCACGCCGAGCGCGAGCGGATGACGGTCGCCCTCGACGAGGCGGCTGCGGCGTTCAACGGCCACCGGCTCGCTTTGCAGAAGTCGCTCATCCGCGCGCGGGAGGTGTGACCGGTCCCGTGGTCCCGGCGCTGAGTGATGCGGTCGAGGTGCTCGCACCGACCGTCGCCGCGCTGCCGCCCGAGCTCGCGGGCGCGGTCGCGTACCACTGGGGCGACGAGCTGCCCCGGCGGACGGCAGACGACCTGCGCGCGATCACGGCCGCGTTGCTCGACGATCCCGTGACCGTCGTCTTCGGCGGCCACTTCAGCTCGGGCAAGTCCACCCTGCTCAACGCCCTGCTCGGCCGCACCCTGCTCCCCGCGAGCGACTTCCCCGAGACCGGCGCCGCGTGCTGGATCAGCGCCGGCCCGGCGGACCGCGTCGTGGCGGTGACGCCGTCAGGACCGGTCGATCTCGCCGTCGACGTCTCCGCCATCGCGCACGAGGTCTCGCTCGTCGACGCCGAGGGTGACTACCGCGAACGGGTCGAGAAGGTGCGCCGCATCCAGGTCACCGTCGCCGGTGGCACGCCGGCGCCCGGCGTGGTGTGGGTCGACTCGCCCGGCATCAACGACACCGCCACCATGACCGCGCGGGCGGCCGACGTCGCGCGTACCGGTGACGTGCTGGTCTGGGTCGTCACGTCACGGCAGGCCATGTCGGAGACGGAGCAGGCGTACCTCGCGACGTACGTCGCGGAACGCGGCGCCGACTCCCTCGCCTTCGTCGTCAACGCATTCCTCACCGACGACACCGAGGAGGAGTGGGAGCGCTTCCTCGGCAGGGGTGCGCGCGTGCACCGCGACCGCATCCGCGACGCCGTCGGCGAGGAGGAACCGGAGATCGCCGTCGTCTCCGCACAGGCGACCGCCGCCGCGCCAGGCGACTTCGGCGGTCCCGAGACGCGCCAGTTGCTCGCGAGCCTGGCGGACCCCGACCACCCGCGCGTGCGCGCGACACGGCTGACCCGCGCCGCCGCCCGGGTCGAGCGACTCGCCGGCGACGTCGACCAGCGCGTCCGGTACGAGCGGGCGCGCATCGACGCCGCACGCGCCGCAGCCGCGAACAGCCACGACGAGGCGGCGGCACGGCACGCCCACTTCACGTCAGCCGTGGCCGCCGCGGTGACGCGATGCTTCGAGCGGCACCGACCGTACGTCGAGCACTGCGGGCTGCAGGTCGCGCAGGAGATCGGCGCCGGGCGGCTGCGGCGCGACGGCTTCTACGGCTCGTGCCTGACGTACCGGATCCAGCTGGCGGTCAACGCGCTCGCTCTCGACCTCGCCGCGGCCGTCAACCGGTGCGCCGGCGAGCATTGGTGCGGAGTGCTGTCGCAGCACGCGTTCACCGCGTTGACGACGCACCTCTATCCCGGGTCGGTGGAGGTCCCCGTGCCCGACGGTGCCGCGGGCAAGGTACGTAAGAGCCTCGGCTCGCTCGGCGGCGCGGCGCGCGACAAGGTCGCCGACGTCCGCGTGCGAGGTGCGGGCCAGGTCACCGCCGAGACCTTCCGCGGGGCCAGGGACGCGGCGTCGGCGATCCGGCAGGACAAGGGTGGCGCGCTGCGCAGCGCGGCCGCGGTGTTCCGCGACCGGGTGACGGCGCAGGACGCCTCGGTCGCCGCGGCCCGCGTCGCGACGGACGGGCTGCTCGCCAAGCGCGACGCGGTCGTCCGCCTCGTGACGGACGACTGCCGCCCGCTCGCGGCGCCGGTCGCCGTGCCGGACGAGGCCCCGGTACGGGCAATCGAGGCGCTTCGCGACCTGCTCAGACAGCGGGCGGCACAATGTGTCGCGCTCACCCAACCCACGAGGGAGGCTCCGTGACCGGCGTCGTCGGCATCGACTCGCAGCACTCCTGGAGTGCCGTGGTGGTGAACGAGGTCTCCACCGAGGGCACGCAATGCTCGCCGGTGGGCGACGGGCGCCGTCACCTCGTCCCGCACGCGTACGACGACGAGGGCCGCTGGGGGACCGCGGCGGCCGAGGCGGCGCTGGACGGCTCACCCGAGACCTCACTCCTGTCCTGGCGGCGCGACCCGTGGACCGTGGCCTTCCTCGCCGGCGTGCGCGACCGGCTGTACGCCTACCTGGGCGACGTCGCGCCGACCGGCGCCCACGGCTACGCGATCTGCACGACCGAGCCCGCCGGACCGGAAGCGCCCGATGCCGCGACACTCGGCCGGACGTTCGCCGAGGCCGGGCTCCCCGACTGCTGGCTGGTGGATCCGGCAGCCGCCCTCGTCTGCCGGTGGCTCGCCGACGAGACATCCGGGCGTCTCGAACGACCGCGCACGGTGCTCGCCGTCGTGTGCGGTGAGGAGCGCACGACCGCCTCGGCCTTCCGGGTCGAGCCGACCGACGACGGGCGGGTGACCGTACGCCGGGACGGCACCCCGCCCGATCCGACCCCGCACGGCGTCGGGCCGTGGCATGCCGAGCTCGCCGACACCGTCGTCGAGCGCTGCCGGGAAGGCGTGCGGCGCGGCGACGCACTCGCCGTGCTCGACGGCGTCCTCGAGTTCGGTGCCCGCCTCCGTTCGCAGCGCGACCCGCTCGAGCCCGTCGAGTGGATGGGCCCGCTCGCCGACCGCATGTTCGCGACCCTGCAGGTCAGTCGCCGGTCGCTGGCGGGGCAGCACCAGGTGGTGGAGCTCACCGACGCGATCCGCGACCGGGCCGCCGAGGCGATGCGTACGGTCGACGACCCGGTCGACCTCGTCCTGGCGGGCGGTCTCGGCGCGGTCTGGCCGTTCGCCGCCGACACCCTCCAGGAGCACGCCCCGGTCTGGCAGAGCCGACGTCCGGAGCTCGACCTGGCCGTCGGCGCCACGTGGTGGCCGGCACTCGCCGCGCGGTTCGGCACGGACGCGCACCCGATCGAGGTCGCCCCGGCCCCCGCCGTCGAACAGCTTGCGGAGCCCGTGCGCGAGCCCGACGCTCCCGCGACCGAGGAACGACCGCCCTGGCTGAGGGACTGACTGTGGAGGACGGCTCGTGACCGACCAGCAGCTCGACCTGGTGACTCCCGGGACCATCGCCGAACGCGGCGAGGTCTCGGACGCGGCCGTCCCGCAGCTCCTGCTCTGGTTGCTCGAGCGCCGCTTCCTCACGGACTTCGAGCCGTCGCGGTGGCGGGTGTCCGGCACGCCCGACGACGCCGCGCGTCCGCTGCTCCGCGAGGTGCTCGGCCTGGCCCGACCGCAGCCCGGGCAGGACTGGCGCGGTGCGCTGGCGCACGCGCTGACCGCGAGCCACTGGAACGGTCACGCGGTCACCATGACCGTCCACGGTGACGGGACGCGGCACCGCGTCATGCTCGGCGGGCGGCGCCTCTCCGGTCGCGCACGTGGCGGCACCGACGACTTCCTCGCCGGGCAGGCGAGCGTCCTGCGTGCACACGTGCCAGGCCTGGTGCTCGGCGAGACGACACGCCTGGACGGCGACTCCGCACCCGACCTGTCGGCATTCCTGCACAGCGCACCCGCGCTCGCCGTCGTCACCGGAATCCCGTCACCGCGTTCCGGCGCGGGCGCCGCGGAGTTCCAGAGCCTCGACCGCCTGATCGGCGCCGTCGGCCGCGGCCGCTACGCCCTCAGTGTCGTGGCGGAACCGCTGTCCGCCGAGGATCTCGACGGCACGCTCGACCTGTGCCGCCGGCTGAAGGGCGAGATCCACTCCCAGGTCGGCGGCACGCGCACGACGCAGGAGAGCACTACCGACACCACGCCGGTGGGCGACGGGGACGCCTCCGACGCGCGCGACAAGTCCAAGTACCTGTACGCGATGGCGGTGTTCTGCGCCGCGTCCGGCGTCCTCGCTCCGCGGATCAGCCGACTGGTGCAGCCGGCCATGCTGGCGACGAACCTGCTGCCCCGTGACCGGCCCGCGCCGCAGCGTTCTCACGCGGAGCAGCGCGGGGAGTCGTCGAGCGTCAGCCTGCTCGACGCCGAGGCAGAGGCGTGCGAACGGCTGCTCGACCGGCACATCGACCGGCTCACCGCCGCGCGCAGCAACGGGTGGTGGCGCACGTCCGTCTACGTCGCGGCCGACGGCGAGGCCACGCTGGAGGCGGTCACCAGCGCATTGCGCAGCATCGGCAGTGGCGACAGCACCGCGCTCGACCCGCTGCGCGTCGTTCGTCCCGACCCGTGGACCGTACGGTCCGCGATGATCCGCGGGCAGGCCCTGCGGCTGCAGCCCACGTCCGACGACCTCGGCCACCCGCTCGGCGGCTCGTACGACACGCTCGGCACCTGCCTGACGTCCGACGAGCTCGCGGTGCTGATCAACCTTCCGCGCCGCGACGTCCCCGGCCTGCCGATGCGCGACGTCGGCGAGTTCGCGCTGTCGGCGCCCGCGGCCACCGACGCGAGCATTACCGTCGGCGCGCTGCAGGACTCCCTGGGCAACGACCTGCAGCCGGTCAGCCTCACCGCGGAGGCACTCAACCGCCACGTCTTCATCACCGGCATGACCGGCTACGGGAAGACCACGACCGCGCAGAACCTCCTCGTCGAGGCGTACCGCGAGCTCGAGGTGCCGTTCCTGGTGATCGAGCCCGCCAAGGCCGAGTACCGGCAGCTCGCCGACCATCCCGCACTGCGCGGACGGCTGCGCGTGCACGCCATCGGCTCCGACGCCGCCGCCCTGCCGTTGCGCCTCAACCCGTTCGTCCCGATCGAGGATGTGCCGCTCGCCCGCCACATCGACCTGCTCAAGGCCGTGTTCAACGCCGCCTTCCCGATGTTCGCGGGCATGTCGTACGTGCTCGAGGAGGCGATGCTGGAGATCTACACCGAACGCGGCTGGAACCTGTACACCTCGGCGAACGACGTGCTCGGGCCGACACCGAGCCCGGCAGACCTGAGCGCGCTGACCCCGTCCATCGGCGACCTCACCGGCAAGATCGAGGAGGTGCTGGAGTCGAAGCAGTACGCCCGCGAGGTGCACCAGAACATGGGCGCGGCGCTGCGGTCACGGCTGCAGAGCCTCATGGTCGGCACCAAGGGCATGGCGCTCGACACCCGCCGCACGATCCCGGCGCACGAGCTGTTCACCCAGCCGACCGTCATCGAGCTGCGCAACCTCGGCGACGACGAGGAGAAGTCGTTCGTGATGGCCGTGCTGCTCTGCCTGCTGTACGAGTACGCGGAGTCGCGCCAGCACGCGTCGAACCGGGTGAGCGGCGAGCGGCTGCAGCACCTCACGCTCGTCGAGGAGGCGCACCGGCTGCTGCGCGCGTCGAGGTCGCCGTCCGGGCCGGAGACCCCCGACGCGCAGGCGAAGGCGGTGACCATGTTCACCGACATGCTCGCGGAGATGCGGGCGTACGGCGAGGGCTTCATCATCGCTGACCAGATACCGACGAAGCTGGCGCCGGAGACCGTCAAGAACTCCAACGTCAAGATCCTGCACCGTCTGGTGTCACTCGACGACCGCGCCATCGTCGCCGGTGCCGTCAACCTCACCGAGGCGCAGAGCCGGCACCTCAGCACGCTGCCGCCGGGCGAGGCCGTCGTCCACGACGAGCGCATCGGCTCGGCCGTGCTCGTGCGCATGCGCCCTGCGCAAGGCGGTGACGAGCCGGACACCGCGGCGGTCACGGCGCCGCGACCGCCCGACCTCTCCTTCCTGCACCGCAACGGTGCATGCCGTCGGTGCCCGGCGCCGTGCACCTTCCTCCACCTGACCGACGTGGCCAGGGGCACCGAGGAACTCGACGCCGCACTCGCACCGGTCTTCGACACCCTCCTGGTGTCGGGACCCGAGCAGGCATGGGGGGCCTGGAAGCGGTGGCGGACGGGCTGGCAGCCACCCGCACTCGGTGAGCGGCCGGCGCCGGCCACGGTGACGGGGGTGACGTACTGCGGGTCGTCGCAGTCCGCCCACCGGTGGCTGCAGCGCCTGCTCAGCGCACGCGGTGCCGCGGTCGGACGCCGCACGCTCGACGCCCGCGACCGGCTCCGCCAGGACCGCGCGTCCCGCGAGATCGCGCGCCTCTGCATCGCGTGGGCCGACGCGACCGAGCTCGGTGACGAAGGGAGGCAGCGGTTCACCGAGGTGCAGCAGTCGCTGCGCGCGCTGGTCGGCGAGCAACCGCCGCGGGAGCTGCCCGGCTGCGCCGACTGCCCTGCGCGCTGCCTCGTCCTGCCGTCGGTCGCGCCACACCTGCCAGACGTGGGCCAGGCCGTGGCCGCGCGGGCGACGTCGGACGTGTCCGTCGATACCCGGTTGCGCGGCCTGGAGAAGCTGGCCGAGGAGCGCCTACCGGAGACCTACGCGCAGTGGGCGTCTCGCGGGCGCGCGTCGGACCTGCTCTACTGCCTGGTCACGACGGCGACGGCGGACGGTGACGCCGCCGTCGACGCGGCACCGCTGCTCACCGCCCTGCGCGGCGACGAGACCCCCGCGTCCGAGAACTAGGGCGTCAGCCGGCTGTGCCTACCGCTTCCAGAGCCGCCTGGAGGCGAGCTCCGCACCCTCGGCCATCGTCTGCAGCTTGGCCCAGCCGAGCTGCGGGTGGATGCGGCTGCCGAAGCCGCAGTCCGCGCCGGCGATGACGTTCTCCTTGCCGACGCGGTCGGCGAACCTCGTGATCCGCTCGGCGACCAGCTCGGGGTGTTCGATCGCGTTGGTCGCGTGCGTGACGACGCCTGGCACGAGGATCTTGCCGTCGGGGAGTTTCACGTCCTCCCACAGGTGGTACTCGTGCTCGTGCCGGGAGTTCGCCGCCTCGATGACGTACGCGCCGGCGCGCACCTGCAGCACGATGTCGACGATGTCGGCCAGCGGGATGTCGTGCTTGTGCGGACCGTGCCAGCTGCCCCAGCAGATGTGGTACCTGATCCGGTCCTCGGGCAGCCCGTCGAGCGCGTGGTTGAGCACGTCGATGCTCTCCTGCGCGTAGCGGCGGTACTCGGCGAGCTCCAGGTCGGGCCGCCGGTCCCACTGCGCCGGGACCCAGGCGTCGTCGACCTGCAGGAGGAAGCCGGCGTCGATGATCGCCTTGTACTCCTCCCGGATGGCGTCGGCGAGCGCGCGCATCATGTCGTCCCTGCTGGCGTAGTGCTCGTTCGCGAGGCCGACCTCGATGCTGGCCGGCGCGACGACCGGCAGGAACGCCTCGGTCACGTCCGTGCCGTCGATCGCGGCCCGCAGGTTCTCGATGTCGCGGCGCACTGCCTCCGGCTTGTACGTGATCGGGCCGGTGACGACGGGCTGGGTCGTGATGGGGCGAAGAAGTACGCGTCCTCCACGAAGCCGAAGAGGGTCTGGCTCTTCTCCGCCCAGGCGTAGAACTCGTCGAACTCGTCGCGGTCGCGACCCTTGAGGTACACCTCCTCGGCCTCCGACCAGTCGCGGCTGCCGATGCCGTCGAGCCGGTCGCGGACGTACCACATCCACAACGTCTTGCCGAACTCCCCGTCGTCGACGATGTCGACGCCGAGCTCCCGCTGACGGCGTACGACGTCGGCGACCGCGGACCTCAGGAGCGCATGTGCCTCGGGCGAATCCTCACCCTTGTGCACCATCGCCTCGGACAGGTCGGCCGGACGCTGCAACGCGCCGACGTGAGTGGTCAGGATCCGGTCGATGCTGCGTTGCATGACGTCTCCTCGCGCCTGCGGCTGCGCGGGGGAGGCCTGCACCCGCCTGGGACTTTGGGGCAACCGCAGCTTGACGGTAGCGAGCGGACCGTGTGCCCGCAAGAGTCGTCAATCCCGCAGCACGTCGCTGTCGACGGCCTGCTGCACGCGTGCGCGTGGCGGATACGCCGCCCACGGTGCCAGCCTCACCGCACGAGTGACACCGATCTTCCGCCCCACGGAACGGCGGGTGGCCGACACCGGCCAGGCGCACGATTTCGAGACGCCGGCCGGTAAACCTCACGCTGCTTTCGCTCGTCCACGCGCGCGCATAACCATCGAATTTGCACCCTCATTGAAATTCGTCGAGATATCGGTAAACCCCGACAGGTCTGGCACGCGTCATCCCCCTCGTACACACGAACACGATCGAGCAAGGGGGCAGGAGATGTCATTCATGCGTCGTCTGGGTATGGGGATCGCCGCCACGGGAGTCGCACTGCTCACCGCAGGCGTCGGAGCCGGCGTGGCGCACGCGGACGGACCCGACACCACGAAGCGGACCGTGACCACCATCGAGGGCGCTCCATGGGTCACCCTCGACGAGGGCGACCGCAACTACCGCGTCGCCGCCGTCCGGTGCTTCCTCGACCAACTCGGCTACTTCGAGGGCTGCGACCCGACCGCCGACCTCGGTGACCTCTACACCCCTGAGCTCACCGCCGCGGTGGAGCAGTACCAGGTGGATCGCGACCTGCCGATCAGCGATCGCGTCGACACCGAGACGTGGGCCACGCTGCGCACGGACGTCGGCGTCGTCGAGCGCGGGGACTCCCGCACGGACACCGTCAAGGGCCTGCAGTACGCCCTGACGGTCCTGGACGAGCCCGTCGACGTGGACGGGCTGTACGGCTCCAAGACCGAGCACGCGGTCGAGGCGTTCCAGGAGCGCAAGGAGATCGGCGTCGACGGCGACGTCGGACCCCTCACCTTCCGCGCGATGTTCGCCAAGGGCGCCCAACAGGGCTGACGCCCCGCCCGCAGCCGCCTCGTGTCGGTCCCTCAGGGACTCGGGTACGGGGCGGCTCCGCGCGTTCCATAAGCGCCCGCATTGCGACCCTATTGGTGTCGATAATCCTCGGTCAGGCCGTACACGCGGCGCGCGTTGTCTCCACCGATCATCGTCAGTACGCGCACCGCGTCGGCCTCGGACCACTCGCCGGCGTCGACGAAGCCGCGCAGGACGTTCGCCATGCCGCGCCGCCAGAGCAGGGCGCCGAGGTGGTGCAGCTCGGCAGGTCCCCAGGCGTCCGACGAGAAGAGCACCTTGCCGAACGGCGCCAGCTCGAGCGACTCGGCGATCACGGCGGACGCGCGGGCGCCGGTGTAGGGCACGCCGAGCCCGATGTCGAACCAGACGTGGGGGAACACCGCGGCGAGGTAGCCCGCGTGGCGGTGGAACGGGTAGTTGTGCAGCAGCAGGATCGGCACGCCGCGTTCTGCGGTGAGGTGCAGGAAGCGGGTGAGGTGCAGCGGGTCGCAGCGGTGCAGTTCGAGGTCGGGGTCGCCGAAGCCGGCGTGGAACTGCACCGGCAGGCCCCGGTCGACGCCGGCCCAGACGAGCGCGCGGAGGAGTACGGGATCGGTCACCCGCGGAGCGCCCTCGCCGCCGTCGAGTGAACGCAGCCAGCCGCCCGCGGCCGCGACGACCTCGGCGTCGGTCGGCGGCTCGGGGTCGAAGTCGAGGCCGTACCGATACGCGACCACCGACTTCGTACCGACCGTGGCCGCGGTGCGTTCGGCGAGCGTCTCCCTCAGCCGCCGCGGGAACTCCGCCGCGCCGACCCCGGCGGCGGCGAGCTCCTCGGCGAGCGGCTCCAGCCGGACGATCTCGTCGGCGCGACGACCCGAGGCGGCGCGCATGCCCTCGACGTCGAGGACCGCGCCGGCTCCGATCCCGGTGTCGACGAGGAAACGGTCGACGCCACTCGCCCCGAGCAGCCGGCGGTTGACCTCGGCGGCGCCGAGCGCGTGCCGGCGGTCGAGGTAGTCGTCCGCACTCGCGTGCGGTTCCAGGTCGAGCAGCGGCGCGCACCAGCGGCGGACGGCGAAGCCGACCGGCGAGTCGAAGGACGTGCAGCCCGGCGGGCCGAGCCGGTCCGACTCGGTGATCGCCAGCTCGAACTCCGGACGGGTGAGATCGGCGGTGAACGCCCCGTGGACGTGGTGGTCGACGAGCGGCAACGCCTCCGCGGTCTCCTCGATCGTGCGGTCGGACGGCATCGGTGCTCCTCACCTGGGCGGTGCCTCACCCGGTGCGCTGCGGCGTCCCGGGTGGGGCCTGTCCTACATTGCACCAATGAGCTTTCGCCGACACCCCGCCGTCGCCGTGGCGCGGACGGCCGTCCGCCGGGGGCTGGTGGGGCTCGTCTGCACCCAACTGGCGGTCGCCGCGACGCTGGTGGGCATCGACCACTGGCGCAAGCGGTTCAAGCCACGACCGGTGCACTTCCCGCACACGGAGCCGGCGAGCTTCCCCGTCGGCAGGTCGACGGTGACGACGTTCACGTACGGTGAGGACCTCTACGCCGACATGCTGCGGTCCATCAAGGCCGCCAGGGAGACGATCTACTTCGAGTCGTTCATCTGGAAGGGCGACGAGGTCGGGCAGGCGTTCAAGGACGCGCTGGTCGAGGCGGCCGACCGCGGGGTGCAGGTGTACGTCATCTACGACGGCTTCGCCAACCTCGTCGTCCCACCGTCGTTCAAGCGGTTCCCGCCGTCCCTGCACGTCCTGGAGTACCCGATCGTCCCGTCCGGGCTGCTCTTCAGCGTCCGGCGCTCGGGCCGCGACCACAGGAAGATCGTCGTGGTCGACAGCGAGGTCGGGTACGTCGGCGGTTACAACATCGGCAGCCTGTACGCGACCAAGTGGCGCGACACGCACCTGAAGATCGTCGGCCCCTCGGCGTGGGACCTGCAGAACGCGTTCGTCGACTTCTGGAACATGCACAGGACGAGGAAGCACCCGGTCATCCGCGACGACGGCGCCGCCGAGTGGGAGGCGCAGATCCGGGCGTACCGGAACGTGCCCCGCCAGCTCACGTTCCCGATCCGGGGCATGTACCTCGAGGCCATCGACCGGGCGCAGCACCGCATCTACCTGACCCAGGCGTACTTCATCCCGGACCGCGAGATCCTGGCCGCGCTGCTCGCGGCTGCCAGACGGGGCGTCGACGTGCGCATCCTCGTCCCCGAGGTCTCCAACCACGTCGTCGCCGACTGGCTCTCGCGTGGCTTCTACTCCACCCTGCTCAAGGGCGGGGTGAGCCTGTGGCTCTACCGCGACGCGATGGTGCACGCGAAGACCTGCACCATCGACGGTCGGTGGACGACCGTCGGCACCGCGAACATCGACCGACTGAGCCTGACCGGCAACTACGAGATCAACGTCGAGGTCTTCGACGAGGAGCTCGCCGCGCACATGGACCGGGTGTTCCTGACCGACAGCGAGAACGCCAGGCAGCTCACCGCGGAGGAGTGGCGGCAGCGCCCGTTCGTCGCGAAGTTCAGCGAGACGGTGCTCGCGCCGCTGCGCCCGTTGCTCTAGGGATGCCTAGGTGGGTCTCGTGACGGCCTAGGTACCGCTGACCTGCGGATCTACGTCGTCGCGCCCGATGGCACGGGCCCCTTCCCGGCGAAAGATGGGGAACACGGACAGAGAAGGAGAAGGACATGTTCCCCCACCCGGACGCGATGTACGCACAGATCCGAGACCACCAGCGCGACCTGCTCGCCGAGGCGGCGCGCAGTCGCGTGCTCACCGCCGCGCTGCGCCGGCGGCGTGCGGCGCGGAAGGCTGCCGCACCCGCGGAGTCGGCGCCGCGGTCGGTGCCCGAGAGTACGCTGGCCGCGTGCGGAGAACGCGCGGCGGCGCCAGCCAGGTGATGATCGGACGCGATCGCGAGCTGCGCCGGCTGAGGCGTCTCGTGCGTTCGGCCGAGCCGCAGGTGGCGATCGTCGCCGGGGAGCCGGGTATCGGCAAGACCCGGCTCATCACGGAGCTGCTGGCCGGACTCCCCGCCGACAGGGTCGTGCTCGTCGGGCACGCCGAGCCCGGATCGCTGTCGCGGCCGTACGAGGTGCTGCTCGACGCGGTCGACGGACGTGCTGGCGTCGACGCCGACCGGCTCGACGCCCTCGGCGACGCGGCACGGAGCCCGGTCGAGCGGCTGCACGCCGGCGTCGACATCGTGTGCGACCTCGTCGGCGACCGGCCGGCGGTGCTGGTCTTCGAGGACCTGCACTGGGCCGACTCCGAGAGCACCGCACTGTTCGAGCGGATCGCCGACCTGCCGGGCCCGCGCCTGCTCGTCGGCACCTACCGTCCCGAGGAGCTGACCAGTCGCGACCCGGCCGCCGCGCTGCTCGACCGACTGGAGCGCCGGCACACGGTCACGCACGTCGGCCTGGAACGCTTCACCGAGTCCGACACCGCTGCGCTGCTGGCCGCGGCGACCGGGTCTCCGCTCCCGTTCCGCACCGTCGTCGCCCTGCACCAGCGCACCGGCGGCAACCCCTTCTTCCTCGAGGAGCTCGTCCGTGGCTTCGAGGGCGCCAACCTCGAAGAGGTGGATGACCAGCCACTGCCGTGGAGCCTCGCCGAGATCCTCCGCCGGCAGGTCGACGAGCTCGACGAACGTACACAACGCGTCGTCGAGGCCGCGGCCGTGCTCGGTCACCGGGTGCCGTTCGACCTGCTCGCCACCGTCGCCGAGGTCGGTGAGGACGAGCTGATCGGCGCGCTGCGCGACCTCGTCGCCCGCGGCGTCATGGTCGAGACGGGCGACGACGACTTCACCTTCCGGCACGCGCTCGTCCGCGAGGCCATCACCGGGCGGCTGCTCGGCCGGCAGCGGCGCCGCCTGCACGAGGCCGCGCTCGAGGCCCTGCTCTCCGGCGGCGGATCCGACCCCGCGATGGTGGCCCACCACGCCCGGGTCGCGGGCAGGTACGACGACATGGTGACCGCCGCCCGTACCGGCGCCGCGCTCTACCTCTCGATCGGCTCGTCGTACCAGGCGCTCCGGCTCGCCGAGATGGGCCTCGACGAGGCCCCCGACGACGCCGGCCTGCTCGCGTCCGCGGCACAGGCGGCCTGGCTCGTCGGCCTGATCCACGACGCCTCCGGGTACGCGCAGCGGTGGCGGTCCCACGCGACGACCGACGCCGAGGACGCCGAGGCGCTGTTCCTCATGATCAGGCTGGCCCATGAGTCGCAGGCGCCCGATGAGATGGAGGCGTTGACCCGCGAGCTCGAACGGCTCGTCGAGCGCGTCCCTCGCGGGCCCGACCAGGCGCGGGCCATGACGGCGATCGCCCAGTCCGCGATGCTGCGTGACCGGATCGAAGAGGCGGTGACCTGGTCCGACCGCGCCCTCGCGCTCGCCGACGAGCTCGACCTGCCCCGCGTCCGGCTGGCCGCGCTCGTGGAGAAGGGCACGGCGCTGACGTTCGGCTGGTCGGGAATCGAGGAGGGCAAGGCGCTGCTCCTCGAGGTCGTCGAGGAGACGGAGAAGCTCGGTGAGTGGGTGCTCGCCGCGCGGGCGCTGCACAACCTCGTCCAGGAGGTCCCCGACATCACCCCGGCCGAGCACACCGAGCTGCTCGAACGGATGCGTATCGACGCGGAGCGCGCGGGCTTCGAGTCGCTCGCGGTCGCCTCGTACTACCAGGGCCTCGCCCGCATCGCCGTGCAGCAGGGTGACCTGGCCGGCGCGATCGACGCGCTGGAGCAGGGACGCGACCGCGAACGCGGATACCAGTACCGCGGCGGCCGTGCCGACAGCCACGCCATCTTCCTCGCCGGTCTCTACCTCGAGGCGGGGGAGCTCGACCACGTCGCAGGGATCATCGAGGCCGTCCGTCCATTGCCCGGCTATTCGGGCGCGGTCGTCCCCTCACTCGCGTTCCACCTCGCTTGCCGCCGCGACGAGCCCGAGGTGGCCGCGCGCCGGCTCGACGAGGTCTTCGAGGCGGTCGCCGACCAGGCCTGGCGTAGCGGGTCCCAGGCGCACGACCTGGTGTCCGCGGCGCTGCACGTCGGACTGCCCCTCACGACGCTCACCCGGATGCGCGACGAGCTGCTCGACGGCAACGTCCTCGAGTACTACCGCGACCTGGTCGACGCGCAGATCGCCGAGGCGTCCGGCGATCTCGACACCGCGTTCACGGGGTACCGGACGGTCTCGGAGGTCTCGTACGCACCGCCGTCCGCGATCGGCACCGCGCACGTGGGGATGGCACGCTGCCTGCTCGCCGGCGGCGATCGCGAGCAGGCGATCGGGCAGGTGCGGGCAGCGGCCGCGGCGCTCGACCGCTGGGCGGGCTGGCGGGTGGCTCAGCTCGCGCAGGTGCGGGCGAGGCTCGGCCTCGCCGGCGACAACGACGGCGCGGTGAGCGGTCCCGCCGCGCTGACCCAGCGCGAGCGCGAGGTCGCCCTCCTGGTCGCCGACGGCATGACCAACGCCGAGCTCGCCAGGCGGCTGTACATCTCGCCGAAGACGGCGGCCGTGCACGTGTCGAGCATCCTGCGCAAGCTCGAGGTCGCCTCGCGTACCGAGGTCGCGGGCGCGCTCGCCACCCGCTGACGGGTCTTCGGCCGGCGGTTTCCGATTGAGGACCGAACCTGGCCGCAATGCTTCCTAGGCTGGAGTCATCAACAGCGCATACCCCGAAGGAGCCCGAGATGGTGACTCTCGTCGCCCGCGAGACCGACGAACGCGACGCCCTGCTGAACTACCTCGAGGCGCAGCGCGGCGCGCTGCACCGCGCGGCGTACGGCCTCACCGAGGAGCAGGCGCGGCAGACGCCCAGCGCGAGCGCGCTGTCGGTCGGCGGCCTGATCAAGCACCTCACAAGCGTCGAGTTCTCCTGGATCCAGACCAACATCGCCGGCCGCACCGACCCGGACGCGCCGACCGAGGAGGCCTGGGGCGACAACTTCCGCCTGCTCGACGACGAGACGCTGGAGGGTATGCAGGAGCGCTACCGACAGGTGGCCGAGGAGACAGAGAAGATCATCCGAGCGCTGCCCGACCTCGACCAGGAGTACGAGCTGCCGAAGGCGCCCTGGTTCCCCGACGAGCCGCGCACGGCGCGCTGGATCCTGCTCACCATGATCCAGGAGACGGCGCGGCACGCCGGGCACGCCGACATCGTCCGCGAGTCGCTGGACGGCGCCGACGCGTTCACCCTGATCGCGAAGTCGTCGGGCTCCGCGATGCCCTGGCTCGACGCCGACTGAGGTCTTCGACGGAGCGGTCCCACGCCATCGGCGGAGGCCGCTCCGTCGTCCGCGGACCGCGCTACGCCCCGGCGTCGTCGGCGTCGACGTAACGGGCGAGCACGCGCAGCTCCGCGCGCATCCGCTCGACCCGCGCCGGGTCCCCGTGCCGCTCGTAGTCCGGCAGCGCGGCGCGACGCTCGTCGACGTCCCGTCGCACGATCGCGACGACATCGCCGGCGTCGAGCGGACGCCGAGGGACGTCACGCGCGAGGCCGACGTCCCCCATCGGCGCGGCCGTCGGGTCGCGCTCGGGTACGGCGACGGCCTCGGCGTTGGCGATGGCGGCCAGCGCCGACCTGAGGGCCGACACGGCCGCGGCATCGCGCTCCTTCATCGCCGTGCGCAGATCGGCGCGGAGCTGGTGTCGTAACGGCATGGTCGGACCTAGGAGGTGCCGTCGATGAGTTCGCTGCGTGCGGAGACGACCCGGATGGTGAAGGTGGTGTTGCGTCCGATGGTCTGTAGTTCGCCGGTGTTGTTGTCGGAGCCGGTCCAGTCGGCGTCCCAGTTCGCGGTGACCCGGATGGTGTAGGTG